>CAYHRW010000055.1:0-676 GCA_964359105.1 uncultured bacterium | reverse complement strand
TGGGGATGCCAGCCTCCACGAGGATCGGATACGCCGCCCGGTAGAACTCGAGCGCGAGGTCCGGGTTCGCGAGCCGCGCTTCCGCGGCCCCGGCGGCGCGCAGCAGCAGCGCGGGATCGAGCGCGGCCTCCGGGTAGCGCCGGACCAGCCCCGCCAGAGTACCGCATGCGCGCGTCTCGTCGCCCGTCTCGAACAGGATCTCGGCGCGCGCCTGCCCGGCGCGCACCTGGATCGAATCGTCGTGCTGCGTGGCGATGAGCGCGTCCACCGCCTCGAGGGCGTGGCGCGCCTCCATGCCGGCCAGGGTGCGCTCGCCGCGCGAGCGGTGATGCCGCACGATGCGCAGCAGCGCGGCGAAGGCCAGCCGGTGGGTGGGCAGCGCGCTCGCCAGCGCGCGGTACTCGCTGCGCGCCTGCTCCCAGCGCTCCAGCGACTCGAGCAGCCGTGCGCGTTCGAAGCGCACGCCGGCGACCTGGTCCTCGCTGGCCGGCCCGGCGTCCAGGACGCGCTCCCACGCCGCCAGCGCCGAGTCGGGCTGCCCCGCCGCTTCCCAGGCGCGCGCCGCCATGAGTCGGGCCTCGTGCGCGGCCGCGCCGCCGAAACCGCGCTCGGCCCAGGCCGCGTAGGCGAGCGCGGTGTCGGGGACGCCCGCCTCGAGCGCGCGCTGCGCCAGCGT
>CAYHRW010000054.1:0-13787 GCA_964359105.1 uncultured bacterium | reverse complement strand
CGCCTCTTTTCCACACCCCTTGGACCGTGCCGTTCTCGAGGAGGTTCTGCCGTGGCTCAGCGATGCGATATCTGCGGGAAGGGGACCATGTACGGCAACAGCGTGAGCCACGCTCACAACCTGACCAAGCGGGTCTGGAACCCCAACCTGCAACGCGTACGCGCCCTCGTGAACGGGCAGGTGCGCAAGCTCGACGTGTGCACCCGCTGCCTGCGCAGCGGCAAGGTCGAGAAGGCCGGCAGGAACCGCCGGCAGGGGCCCCCCGTCACGGCCTGATCCACGGCGACCCTGGCTGCATGCCCGGACTCCGCCGCCTCCGCGGCGCGGCGGAGTCCGGCGCTTTCAGGCCTGAGCCCCGGGGGCAGGCGGCGCCGGCCGGGTGGTCTCAGCCCCGGCCCGCGCTCTGCCGTCTCGAGCCGTGCTGAGCAGCTCGCGCCATTCGAGTTGCTGGCGCGGCAACGTGCCGAGCGGGTCCAGCTCCAGGGCGCGCGCGAACTCCGCGTCGGCCTCGCGCGTGCGCCCCAGCGCGAGCAGCGCCCAGCCCAGGTCCGCGCATCCCGCAGCGTAGCCGGGGTTCTTCTCCACCGCCGCGCGCAGCGCTGGTTCCGCCCCCGCCGCGTCCCCCCGCAGCAAGCGCGTGCGCCCCAGCAGGGCGTGCGCGTCCGGCCAGTCGGGGTGGCGCGCCACCAGCTCCGCGAGCAGTCCCTCGGCCGCGGCGCCGTGGCCCAGCGCCAGCTCCACGCCCGCCAGCTCGAGGGCCGCGGCGTCGTAGCCGGGCCTCAGCTCGAGCGCCCGGCGGTAGGCCTCGCGCGCCGCCTCGAGCTGGCCGCGCAGCCGCCGCGTGCGCGCCAGCGCGAGGTGCAGGTCGGGGTAGTCGGGCTGAACCGCGATGGCGCGCTGGATCTCGTCCTCGGCGCCCGCGGCGTCTCCCACGGCGAGCTGGAGCGAAGCCGAGTCCAGGGTCTCCTGCGGGATCTCGCGGTCGCGCGTGAGGCCGCGCCGCACCGTCCGCAACGCGTCTTCGTGCCGGCCGAGCGCGTGGTAGATGAGCCCGAGCAGGCGCTGGGCGCGGGCGAACTGCCGGTTGAGCGCCACCGCCCGCTCGAGCGGCGCCACCGCGGCCTCGAGATCGCCGGCGCGGAAGCGCGCCAGGCCGAGCCAAAAGTGCAGGTCGGGGTAGCCCGGAAAGGCCTCGAGCGCGGCCTCGACGTGCTCCACCGCGAGGCGCGCCTCGCCGCGCTCGAGTCGGGCGCGCGCCGCCAGCAGCCGCGCCTCGAGGTAGCGCGGGTTGATGCGCAGCGCCCAGTCGAGCTGCGCCAGCGCCTCCTCCTGCCGCCCCGCCTCGAGCAGCAGGCCGCCCAGCCTGCACCGCAGGTCGGCGTAGCCCGGGCGTTCCTCGACCGCCCGCTCGACCTCGGTGATGGCGCCGGCCAGGTCGCCGCCGTGGTAGCGCTCGAGCGCGCGCTCGATCGGCGAGGGCTCGGGCGCGCGTTCCCCGGCGCCGCGCGCGAGCCCCGCGAGCAGCCCCTGCCAGTCGGCCGCGCCCCACTCCGAGGCGCGCGCGGCGGCCAGCCCGGAGGGCAGCTCGACGCCGAGCGCCAGCGCCCGGTTCAGCGCCTCGATCGAGCGCTCTCCCTCGCCGCGCTGGCGCTGGCACACCGCGAGCAGCAGCCAGGCCTCGAGGTAGCGCGGGTGCTCGGCGAGCGCGCGCTCCAGCTCGGCCACCGCTTCGGCCACGCGCCCCGAGCGCTCGAAGATGCGGGCGCGGTAGTAGCGCAGGTCGGGGAAGGACGGGTTCTCCTCGAGCGCCTTCGCGAACTGCTCGTCGGCCTTCGGGTACTGCCCGGCGTGGAAGAACGCCAGCCCGAGGTGCGCGCGCGCCTCGGCCGCGTAGCACAGCGCCAGGCTGTGGTCGGGGTCCGAGGGATCGCGCACCTCGGCGAGCACGGCCTCGAACTCGGCCGCCGCGCGCTCGTACTCGCCGCGGTTGAAGTGCACCATGCCGCGGTTGTAGTGGCGGTTGTGGCCCCACTTGAGCAGGGTTGAGAACAGCGACAGGGCGAGGCTCCTTTCGTCCCGCGCTCCGCCCGGGGCCGCGGTCGCCCGCGGCCCCGGCGGCGGCGCGGTCAGTCCATCTGGCGGCGCAGGAAGGCCGGCACCTCGAGCGAGTCGCCGCCCCGCGACCCGTTCTTGCCCCAGCCGCGCCCCGCGCCGGTCCCCGCCTCCTCGTGACGCCACGGCCGCGGGCGCCGGTGCTCCTCGCCCTCCGTGCGCGACCGCTCGGGCCGCACGCCGGCCTCGACGCGCCCGAAGCCGGTGGCGATCACCGTGATCATCAGCTCCCCGTCCATGTTGGGATCGATGACCGCGCCGAAGATGACGTTGGCGTCCTCGCCGGCCGCGTTCACCACCACCGAGGCCGCCTCGTTGACCTCGTGCAGCGTGAGGTCGCGCCCTCCGGTGATGTTGACCAGCACGCCCTCGGCGCCCGCGATCGAGACGTCCTCGAGCAGCGGACTCGCCACCGCGGCCTGCGCCGCCTCGAGCGCACGCTGCTCGCCCGACGCGCGGCCGGTGCCCATCAGGGCGTTGCCGCGGTTCGACATCACCGCCTTGACGTCGGCGAAGTCGAGGTTCACCAGCCCGGGCACCGTGACCAGGTCCGAGATGCCCTTGGTGGCCTTGAGCAGCACCTCGTCCGCGACGCCGAAGGCGTCGGTGAGCGAGGTGCCCTTCTCCACCACGGCGAGCAGGCGCTCGTTGGGGATGGTGATGAGGGTGTCCACCTCGGCGCGCAGCTCGGCGAGGCCGTCGTCGGCCTGGCGCAGGCGGCGCCGGCCCTCGAAGGTGAACGGCTTGGTGACGACCGCCACGGTGAGCGCCCCGGCCTGGCGCGCGAGCCGCGCCACCACCGGCGCCGCGCCGGTGCCGGTGCCGCCGCCCATGCCGGCGGTGATGAACACCATGTCACTCTCGCTGAGCGCGTCGGCGATGAGCTGCTCGTCCTCCTCGGCGGCGCGGCGCCCCATGGTGGGGTCGCCGCCCGAGCCGAGCCCGCGCGTGACCGTCTTGCCGATCTGGACGCGGTTCGGCGCCAGCGACTGGTTGAGCGCCTGCACGTCGGTGTTCGCGGCGATGAACTCCACGCCGCGCAGGCCCGCACCGATCATGCGGTTCACCGCGTTGCCGCCGGCGCCCCCGACACCGATGACCTTGAGCTTGGCCGAGGCGGTGTAGTCAATCTCGAGTTCGAACATGGGCACGACTCCCTGTGCCTTCCCGTGTCGGGCCCGGGCCGGAGCTTCCGTCCGCGGGATTCCTCCGTGGGTGTGAGGCGGTGGATGGTGGTAGAACGTCTAGAACAGCTCGCTGAACCAGCGGCGCGGGTCGAAGATGGCGCGCTTCAACTCGACCGCCTTGCTCGGGAAGCTCGCTTCTCCGCGCTCGCCCTCCCAGGCGTGGAGCACCAGCCCCACGCCGGTCGCGAAGCGCGGACCGGACACGTTGTTGGAGAGGCCGCCGACGCCCTGCGGGGCGCCGAGGCGCACCGGCATCTCGAAGATCTGCTCGGACAGCTCGACGAGCCCCGGCATGAGCGACGTCCCGCCGGTCAGCACGACGCCGCCGCCGAGCAGCTCGGCGAAGTGGTTCTTCTTCACTTCCTTGTTGGCCATGGCGAAGATCTCCTCCATGCGCGGCTCGATCATCGAGGCCAGCACATGCCGCGAGATCTGCCGGTCGGAGCGGCCGCCCACCCCGGAGACGGTGATCATCTCGTCGCTGCGCACCGTCGAGGCCAGCGCCGCGCCGTGCTGGATCTTGATGCTCTCGGCCCTATCTATAGGAGTCCTGAGCCCGATGGCAATGTCATTCGTCACGTTCGCGCCGCCGAAGGGCAAGATTGCGGTGTGGCGGATCGAGCCCTCGTAGAACACCGCCACGTCGGTGGTGCCGCCGCCGATGTCCAGCAGCACCACGCCCAGGTCGCGCTCGGCCGGCTCGAGCACCGCATGGCTCGAGGCCAGGGGCTCCAGCACCAGGTCATAGACCTTGAGCCCGGCGCGCTGGATCGAGCGGCAGATGTTCTTCGCCGAGGTGACGGCCCCGGTGATGATGTGGACCTCGGCCTCGAGCCGCACCCCGCTCATCCCCACTGGGTCGCGGATGCCGTCCTGGTCGTCCACGATGAACTCCTGCGGGATCACGTGGATGATCTCGCGGTCCATCGGGATCGCGATGGCCTTGGCGGCCTCGATCACGCGCTGCACGTCGCCCGGGCCGATCTCGTTGTCCTTGCGGGAGACCGCGATGACGCCGCGGCTGTTGATGCTGCGGATGTGATCGCCCGCGATGCCGGCGTAGACCCCCTTGACCGGGATGCCCGCCATGCGTTCGGCTTCTTCCACCGCGCGCTGGATGCTGGCCACGGTCTTCTCGAGATCCACGACCACGCCGCGCCGGAGCCCTTCGCTCGGGGCGTTGCCCACGCCCACCACGCGCAGTCCGTCCGGGTCGTTGCCGTTCGTGTCGGCGATGATGCAGCAGATCTTCGTGGTGCCGATGTCGAGCCCCACGAACGTCCGCGTCGCCTGTCCCATGGTGCCGTTCACCTCCTCCTGGAGAGCCGCTATCCTCTGTGCGGCCGCGCCGCCGCCGCGGCCCTCGCTGGCGGTACGGGCCTCACGATGACCTGATCCTGGAACCTGAGATCGATCTCCTGGGCGATCGTGCCGCGGTGCTGGAGGTCGGCCAGCACCACGCGCAGCGCCGAGAGCTTGCGCGTCCCCGGCGGCCACGCCGGGGCCAGTACGCGCGTGCCGCTCATGAGCAGCAGGCCGGTGGACCACGGGTCCGAGACGTCCACCTGCGAGACCTGCCCGGAGAGCTGGAGCTCGCGCGCCGCCATCGCCCTGACCCACGCCAGCCCGCGCCGGACCTGGGGCGTGAGCACCTGCGTGCCGGCGCGCTGGCGCGCGAAGTCGGGACCGGCGAGCAGCGGGACGTCGGCCACCACGCCCTTCGCGAGCGGCGGGAGCAGCACCCCGGCCGAGTCCACCTCCCACGGCACGCCATGCTGCACCAGCAGCACCGGCACGCGCTCGACGATGGACACGCGCACCCCGCGCGGCCATTCGCGCCGCACCTCGGCGCGCGCGATGCGCGGGTCGAGCAGCAGCGCCTGGCGGGCGCGCGCGAGGTCCACGGCGAACAGGTCCTGGCCCTCGTGGATGCCGGCCACCGCGGCCACGCGCACCGCGTCCAGGTAGTGCGCGCCCTCGATGCGCACCCGGTCCACCACCGCCACCCGCCGGCGCAGCGTGCCCCACGGCAGGTGCGCGAGCAGGAATGCCAGCCCCGCGAGCAGCACGAGCCTCGGCAGCAGCGGCCCGGCCCCGCGCCGCCGCACCCGCCTCCCTGGCTGGAGCGCCCGTCCCTGGTAGAGGCTCACCGCTTCACGCCCTCCTGCGCGGCGCCGGCCCGGAGCTTCGCCAGCACCTCGTCGCCGAGCTTCCACACGTCGCCCGCGCCCAGCGTCAGCACCACGTCGCCGGGGCGCGCGGCGCGCGCCGCCTCCTCGACCGCCTCGGCCGCACTGGCGGCGTAGCGCACGTGCGTGGCGCCGCACGCCGCGGCGCTCTCCACGATGGTGCGGCCGCTCACGCCCGCGATCGGGGCCTCGCCCGCCGGGTAGATGTCGAGCGTCCAGACCAGGTCGGCGTCGCCAAAGCAGGCGCCGAAGTCGTCCTTGAGCAGCGCGGTGCGCGAGTAGCGGTGCGGCTGGAAGACGACCAGCACGCGCCCGCCCAGCCCCTTCGCCGCCGCCAGCGTGGCCGCGATCTCGGTCGGGTGGTGGCCGTAGTCGTCCACCACGCGCACCCCGCCCGCCTCGCCGCGGGTCTCGAAGCGCCGGCCCACGCCGCGGAAGCCGGCCAGCGCCTCGGCGATGTGGCCGAAGCCGATCTCCAGCTCGAGCCCCACCGCCACCGCGGCGAGCGCATTGAGCACGTTGTGACGCCCGGGCAGCCGGAGCTCGATCTCGTCGAGCGGGGCGCTGCCGCTCCACACCCGGAAGCGGGCGCCGTGCGGCAGCAGGCGGATCTCATCGGCCCGCAGGTCGGCGTCCGGTCCGGTGCCGTAGCGCACGTGGCGCTTGGTGACGAGCGGCAGGATGGCGCGCACCTGCGGGTCGTCGGTGCACAGCATGGTGACGCCGTAGAACGGCACGCGGTTCGCGAAGTAGACGAACGCCTGCCGCACCTCGTCGAGGGTCTGATAGTGGTCGAGGTGCTCGCGATCGATGTTCGTGATGACCGAGACCGCGGGCGCGAGCCTGAGGAACGAGCCGTCGCTCTCGTCGGCCTCGGCCACCAGGAACTGCCCGTGCCCGAGCCGCGCGTTCGAGCCGATGGCCAGCAGCCGGCCGCCCACCACGATGGTGGGGTCCAGCCCGCCGCGCGCCAGCACCGCGGCGATCATCGAGGTGGTGGTGGTCTTGCCGTGCGAGCCGCCCACCGCCACGCCGTACTTCATGCGCATCAGCTCGGCCAGCATGTCGGCGCGCCCGATCACCGGGATGCCCAGCAGGCGCGCGGCCTCGAGCTCCTCGTTGTCGGGGCGCACCGCGGTCGAGAACACCGCCACCTGCGCGCCCTCCACGTTCGCGGCGGCGTGGCCGATGAAGATGCGCCCGCCGAGCCTCGCCAGCCGCTCGGTGGCCTCGCCCGCCTTGAGGTCGCTCCCCGAGACCTGGTAGCCCATGTTGAGCAGCACCTCGGCGATGCCGGACATGCCGACCCCGCCGATGCCGATGAAGTGGATGCGGTGCGTGCGCCCGTACATCAGCCCGAAGCCTCCTCGGTGGGGGTGGCCGCGGCGGCGCTGCGACCCTGCGACCAGCGCACCAGGCTGCGCACGATGCGCTCCGCGGCGTCGGGGCGAGCGAAGGTCCGCGCGTTCGCCGACATGCGCGAGAGCGCCTGGCGATCGGACAGCCAGTGCGCGATCTCGTTGGCCAGCCGATCGCCGGTGAGCTCGCGGTCCAGGATCATGGCGGCGGCGCCCCGGTCCACCAGGTTGCTGGCGTTCACCACCTGGTGGTCGTGCGCCGCGTGCGGATAGGGCACCAGGATGGCGGGGGTGCCGCAGGCCGCGATCTCGGCCAGCGTCATGGCCCCCGAGCGGCACACCACCAGGTCGGCCACGGCGTAGGCCATGTGGATCCGGCGCAGGAAGGGTAACACGCGGGCCGGGAGCTGCTCGGCCTCCACTGCCGCCCTGACCGCCTCGAAATCCTGGCGCCCGGTCTGCAGGATGAACTGCACGTCCACGCGGCCCTTGAGCCGCCGCATGGCGTCGAGCGCCGCCTCGTTGATGCGGTGGGCGCCGCGGCTGCCGCCGAACACGAACACGGTGGGACGGCCCGCCGTGAGCCCGAACTCCTGCGTCGCCTGGACGCGGTCGCCGCTCAGGATGTAGGTGCGGATCGGATTGCCGCTCACGCGCAGGTGGTCGCGGCGCCGGAAGTAGGAACGCGCCTCGATGAACGACAGGTGGACCTCGTCGGCGATCTGCGCCAGCCAGCGGTTCGCGAGCCCCGGGATGCTGTTCTGCTCCTGCAGGATGAGCGGGCGGCCCAGCAGCCGTGCGGCCAGCGCCACCGGGCCGCTGACGTAGCCGCCGGTCCCGAGCACCACGTCGGGCTTCTCGCTCCCCACCAGCCACAACGCCTGGACGATGCCGAGGATGTTCGAGAGCAGCGCCCACGGCCAGCGCCACCAGGCGCGGCGCGGGAAGCCCCGCGTCATGACGTAGCGGATGCGGAAGCCCGCCTCGGGCACCGCCTGCGACTCGAGGCCGCGGCGCGTGCCGACGAACAGCACTTCGGCGTCCTTGCACGTGCGCCGGATCTCCTCGGCGACGGCGATGCCGGGGTAGACGTGGCCGCCGGTGCCACCGCCCGCGATGAGCACCTTCATGCGGCCTCCCGGGACCAGCGCTGGCGCGCCAGGGCTTCGTGGGAGGCGTTGGCCGCGCTGATGCGGTAGAGCAGCCCGGCGGCGGCCAGGTTGGCGAGCAGCGCCGATCCGCCGTACGACACGAACGGCAGCGGCAGCCCCGTGGTGGGCGCGAGGCCCGTCGCCACGGCCAGGTTGACGAGCGCGTAGAGACCGATCTGCAAGGTGAGTCCTCCCGCCAGCAGGAAGAGGAAGGGGTCGGAGGTCCGCGCGGTGACGCGCAGGCTCCGCCACAGCAGCAGCGCGATCAGGACCAGCAGGAACGTGGCGCCGATGAAGCCCAGCTCCTCGGCCAGGATCGAGAAGATGAAGTCGGTGTGGGCCTCGGGCAGGAACAGGTATTTCTGCAGCCCCCCGCCCAGGCCGCGGCCGTGCCAGCCGCCCGAGCCGATGGCGATGAGCGACTGCTCGAGCTGCCAGCCCGACCCGTAGGTGTCCAGCTCGCCGGTCATCACGAAGTGGATGAAGCTCCTGACCCGCTCCATCTGGTAGGGATGGGTCTGGAGCATCACCAGGCCGGTGATCGCACCGGCGCCCACCGGCACCGCGAGGTGCCGCAACGGCGCGCCGGAGAGGTAGATCATGGCGAAGCCGGTGGCCCCGAGCAGCACCGCGCTGCTCAGGTTCGGCTGGCGCAGCACCAGGAACGACAGCGCGCCCAGGATCGCGAGCGGCGGCAGCAGGCCGCGCACGAAGCCGTGCTCGGCCGGCGGGTGGCGCTTGAGCCACCGCGCCAGGAAGACCACGGTCGCGAAGCGGCCGAGATCTATGGGCGACAGGGTCAGCGGCCCCAGCTGGAGCTGCCGGGTCGCGCCATTCGCCTGGTACCCCGCCACCTCGACCAGCAGCAGGAGCACGACGGCCACCCCCAGCAGCGCCGGCGCCCACTGCTCCAGCCACCGCAGGCTCAAGCGCGCGCACAGCAGCAGCGCGCCCACGCCCAGCGCGGCACGGATCAGCTGCTTGCTCAGGAAGTAGTCCGGATCCTGGTAGCGCGTGATGCCGAGGATCGCGCTCGAGGAGTAGACCATCACGACCCCCACCGCGGTCAGCGCCAGCGGGAGCACCAGCAGCCAGCGGTCGCCGCGCCTCACGCGTGCGCCTCCCGCGCGGCGAGCCGCGCCACCTCGGCCTTGAACTTGCGGCCGCGGTCCTCGTAGTCCGCGAACATGTCGTACGACGCGCAGCCGGGCGAGAGCAGCACCGTGCCGCCGCCGGGTGAGCGCGCCGCGTCGAACGCGCGGTCCACCGCCTCCGCCAGCGTGCCGGCGCGCACCATGGCGGCGCCGCGCCAGTGCGACGCCATGCGCTCGGCGCCCTCGCCGATCAGCACCACGGCGCGGGTCCTCTCGCGCACCAGGCCGGCGAGCGGCGCGAAGTCCTGGCCCTTGTCGCGCCCGCCCGCGATCAGCACGACCGGGCGCTCGAAGCTGCGCAGCGCCACCTCGAGCGAGCCGGCGTTCGTGGCCTTGGAGTCGTTCACGAACGCCACGCCCTCGAGCGTGGCCACCGGCTCGAGCCGGTGCTCGAGCCCGCGGTACTCGCGCAGCACCGCGCGCAGCACCGCGGGCGCCGGCTCGAGCGGCAGCACGGTGGCGAGCGCGGCGAGCGCGTTCGCCAGGTTGTGGGGCCCCGGCAGGCGCAGCTCGCAGACCGGCATCAGCCGCTCGGTGCCGCCCCGCCACGCCAGGCGGATCTCGCCGTCCACCGCGCAGGCGCCCTCCCCGATCGGGCCGCGCGTCGAGAACTCCAGCCACGCGGCGCGGCCGGCGCGGCGCTTCATGACCTCGGGGTCGTCGGCGTTCCACACCGCGTAGTCGCCCTCCTCCTGGCGCGCGAACAGGCGCTGCTTGAGGGCGCCGTAGGCGTCGAAGCTGCCGTGGCGGTCGAGGTGGTCGGGCGTCAGGTTGAGCCAGGTCGCCACGAACGGCCGCAGCCGGTCCACGGTCTCGAGCTGGAACGACGAGACCTCGACCGCGAGCAGCCCGGTGGGCGGCACGGTCTCGGCCACCTCGCACGCGGCGCGCCCAATGTTGCCGCACACCGCCACCTCGCGCCCCGCCGCCCGCATCAGCGCGCCGGTGAGGTCGGTGGTGGTGCTCTTGCCGTTGGTGCCGGTCACGCACAGGAACGGCGCGTGCGCGGCGAGGAAGCCGATCTCGAGCTCGGAGAGCACCGGCACGCCGGCCGCGCGCGCGGCCGCCGCCACCGGGTGCGCGTCCGGGATGCCCGGGCTCCACACCACGAAATCGCGGCCCTCCAGGCTCGCCGGCTCGTCGGCGGCCCAGCTCCGCGCCACGCCCTCTCCGGCCAGGGCGCGTCCCCGCGCCGCGCCCTCGGGGCCGCGGAAGCAGGCGTCGGCCACGCGCACGTCGAGCCCGTGGGAGGCCAGGAGGCGTGCGGCGGCCAGCCCCGAGCGCGCCGCGCCCACGACCAGCGGGCGGCTCCCGGGAAGCGGATGGCGGGCGTCGATGGTCATTGCAGCTTGAACGTGGACAGGGTGAACAGCGCGAGCAGCGCGCCCACGATGTAGAAGCGCAGCACCACCCGCGACTCCGCCCAGCCCTCGAGCTCGAAATGGTGGTGGAGCGGCGACATCCGGAACACCCGCCTCCCCCACAGCCTGAACGATGCGACCTGGATCATGACCGACAGCGCCTCCGCCACGAACACCCCGCCCACCAGCACCAGCCAGAACTCGCGCTTCACCAGCACCGCCACGGTGCCGAGCGCGCCGCCCAGCGCGAGCGAGCCGGTGTCGCCCATGAACACGTCCGCCGGATGGCAGTTGAACCAGAGGAACCCCAGCGTGGCGCCCAGGACGGCGGCGCAGAACACCGTGAGTTCCCCACTGTACGCCAGGTGGGTGATGTTGAGGTACTCGCTGAACTTGAGGTGGCCTCCCAGGTAGCAGATCCCGGCGAAGGTGAGCGCCGCGATCGCCACCAGCCCCGAGGCCAGCCCGTCGAGCCCGTCGGTGAGGTTCACCGCGTTCGAGGCGCCGGTGATCACCAGGATCACGAACGGCACGAACAGCCAGCGGCCGAAATCGATGAGCTGGTACTTGAGGAACGGCACGTGGGTGGTGGTGGACGCCAGCCACGCCGGCAGGCCCTGCTCGGGCCACACCAGCAGCACGGTGCCCACCAGCACGCCGAGCAGCACCTGCCCGACCAGCTTCCAGCGTCCGAGCAGCCCCTTGGGGTAGCCCTTCACCACGCGCAGGTAGTCGTCGAGGAAGCCGAGCGCGCCCAGCCACAGCGTGGCCAGCAGCGCGAGCCACACCGAGCGGGAATGCAGGTTGCCCCACAGCAGCGTGGGGATCGCGATCGCCGCCACGATCAGCACGCCGCCCATGGTGGGCGTGCCGGTCTTGGCGAGGTGGCTCTGGGGCCCCTCGGCGCGCACCTTCTGCCCGAGCTTCACCTGGCGGAGCCAGCGGATCATGGGAGGGCCGAGCAGGTAGCACAGCAGGAGCGCGGTGATGGCCGCGTAGGCACTGCGGAAGGTGATGTAGCGGAAGACGTTCAGCGCGCCCAGGCCCGGCAGCTCGTGGAGCGGGTAGATCCACTCGTAGAACATCAGTCCTCCCACTCCAGGCCTTCGAGCAGCTCTTCGAACCGGGCCGCGCGCGAGGCCTTGAGCAGCACCACCACCCCGGGCGCGCGCGACTCGCGCAGCGCCGCGGCGAGCGAGCGCCGCTCGTCGAACACCCGTGCCGGGACTCCGGCGGCGCGCGCGCCCGCGGCCCAGTCCACGGCGTGCGCGCCCGCCGCCCACACCTCGCAGCCCCGCGCCGCGCTCCCGGTCTCGCGGTGGAGCGCCGCGGCGCCCACGCCCAGCTCGAGCATGTCGCCGAGCACCGCGATGCGGCGCGGCGCTCCCGGCCACGCCGCCAGCGTCTCGAGCGCGGCGCGCGACGAGTCCGGGTTGGCGTTGTAGCAGTCCACCAGCAGCTGCGCCCCGCGCGCGCGCCGCGGCTCCATGCGGCCGCGCGCCGGGCGGCAGGCTTCGATCGCCGCCGCCGCCGCCGCGGGGTCCACGCCGAACTCGCGCGCCACCGCCAGCGCGGCCAGCGCGTTCAGGACCTGGTGGCGGCCCACCAGCCTGAGCTGCACGGGCGGGAAGCCCTCCACCTCTACGCGGCTACCCGCGGGGCCCAGGTCCTCGATCGCGCGCGGATGCACCATCGCCCCGGCGCCGAGGCCGAAGGTGATGAGCCGCGCCCCGACCCCGCGCAGCGCGCGGAGCAGCCGCGGCGGGTCGGCGCCCGCGAACAGCGGGCGGCCGGCCTCCAGCGCGAACCCGAGCGAGGCCTTCTCGCGGGCGATCGCCTCCAGCGAGCCGAGGTGCTCGAGGTGCGCGCTCCCGGCGTTGGTGATGACCGCGGCGCCCGGGCGCGCGAGCGCGGCGAGGAACGCGATCTCGCCCGGGCGGTTCATCGCGATCTCGACCACCGCCGCGCGGTGCGCCGGCTCGAGCCGGAGCAGCGTGAGCGGGACGCCCCAGTGGTTGTTGAGGTTCCCCTCGGTCTTCAGCGTCGCCGCCCTGCTACCCAGCACCGCGGCCACCAGGTCCCTGGTGGCGCTCTTGCCGGCGCTGCCGGTGACGCACAGCATCAGCCCGGTCCAGCGCTCGCGCCAGCGCGCGGCCACCGCCGCCAGCCCGGCGGTGACGTCCTCCACCACCACCAGCGGCCCGGGTTCGCGCCCCTGCCATTCCGGGTAGCGCGCGCGGGCGCACAGCGCCGCCCCGGCGCCGCGGCGGAACGCCTCCTCGAGGAACGCGTGGCCGTCAGTGCTGCTACCCGGCAGCGGCGCGAACAGCTCGCCGGGGGCCAGCGTGCGCGTGTCGATGCCGGCGCCGCGCACGCCCGAGCGCAGCAGCGATTCGCGCGCCTGCGGGTCGGACGGCACCTCGCGCACCACCAGGTCGCCGCCGGCCATGCGGGCCAGCTCGGCGAGCGTGATGGCGGGGGCCGCCTGCTGAGCGATCATCGCCGGCTCCCGCCGCGGGCGCGCAACAGGCCGCGCGCCACCTCGCGGTCGTCGAACGGCAGCACCCGGTCGCCGATGGTCTGGGTGGTCTCGTGCCCCTTGCCGGCGATCAGCACGGCGTCGCCGGACCGCGCGGCCTCGAGGGCGCGCGCGATGGCCTCGCGGCGGTCCAGCTCGAGGTGCACCGGGCCGCCGGCGCCGGCCACGATCTCCGCGGCGATCTCCGCGGGGTCCTCGCTGCGCGGGTTGTCGCTGGTCACCCACACCTCGTCGGCGCCCGCGCGCGCCACGCGGCCCATCACCGGGCGCTTGGCACGGTCGCGGTCGCCGCCGCAGCCGAACACGGCGAGCACGCGCCCGCACGCGTGCTCGCGCACCGCGGCCAGCGCGCGCTCGAGCGCATCGGGGGTGTGCGCGTAGTCCACCACCACCTCGAACGGCTGGCCTTCCGCGATGCGCTCGAGGCGGCCCGGCACGGGCGGCGCCCCGGCCAGCCCGCGCACCGCGGCCGCGGCGGGGATGCCGAGCGCGCGCGCCGCGGCGAAGGCGCCGGCCGCATTCCACGCGTTGAAGCCTCCGAGCAGCGCGAGCCGCACCGCGCTGCGCGTGCCGTGCTCTTCCAACGACAGGTCGAGCCCGTCGGCGCGCATCGCGACCTCCACGATGCGGACGGCGGCTGCGCCGGAGCGCCCGAAGCCGGCCACGCGATGCCCCGCGCCCGCCGCCGCCGCGCACACCCGCGCGGCCGCCGGGTCGTCCAGGTTCACGACGGCGG
>CAYHRW010000053.1:0-14071 GCA_964359105.1 uncultured bacterium | reverse complement strand
ACCACGAAGTCGAGCTCGAACTTCTCCCACAGCTCGGCGCGCCACTGCTCGCACAGCGAGGCCGGCACCAGCACGAGCACGGTCCGCACCGCACCGCGCAGCAGGTATTCCTTCAGCACGATGCCCGCCTCGATGGTCTTCCCCAGCCCCACTTCGTCGGCGAGGATGGCCCGTCCGTTCAGGTCCTTCATGACCTTGAGACACGCGTGGATCTGGTGCGGGAAGCGCTCCACGCCGCGCAGCGAGTCGAGCGAGATGAGCCGGTCGGTGCCGGCCCAGCCCGCCCACTGCTCGGCCTCGGCGCGCAGCTCGAAGTGCGCGGGCGGCACCGCGCGGCCCTCCTGCCACCGCTCGAGCAGCCGGTCGCCCTGCCGGTGCCACTCGCGCGAGCGCACCGGCACCGGGGCGCTCACCGGTCGCTCGGCCGCGGGGGCGGAGCCGTCGCTGGTCTCCCACGCGCGCTGCGCCGAGAGCCGCACCAGGCGACCCTCGAAGACCACCTCGAGCACCCCGCGGCCGCGGTCGGTGTGGACCTCGACCACCAGGCCCTCGCCGAACTGGGGATGGAGCAGCCGCTGCCCCACCTTGTAGCGTGCCGACGCGCTCAGTTCCACAGATCGAACTCCTGCGCGGGCTCCGGGACCACGACCTCGGCGGCGACGCTCTCACGCAGCTTCGCCGCCAGCGTCTCGGCGGGCTCGAGGTCGCCGTGCACCAGGAAGATGCGCCGCGGCGCGGGATCCAGCCGCGACACCCAGCCCACCAGCTCGCCCTGGTCGGCGTGGGCGCTGAAGCCGTCCAGCGCCGCGATCTCGGCGCGGCGCCGCACCGGCTCGCCCCAGATGTTGACCTCCTCCGCCCCGTCCTTGAGCCGGCGGCCGAGCGTGCCCCCGGCCTGGTAGCCGACGAACAGGACGGTGTTGCGCGGGTCGCCGAGGCCGTGCTGCAGGTGGTGCAGGATGCGGCCGCCTTCGCACATCCCCGAGGCGGCGATGATGACGCACGGGTCGCGGCGCTCGTTGAGCGCCCGCGATTCCTCGGGCGAGCTGACGTAGCGCAGCCGCGGGAAGCCGAATGGCGCTCCCCACCCGCCGTCACGCGCATTCGTGCGCTCGAAGCTCCGGACCGTCTCCGCGTCGAAGCACTCCGGATGCTGGCGGAACACGCCGGTCGCGAGCCGCGCCAGCGGGCTGTCCACGAACATCGGGACGTCGGGCACGTCTCCGTCCTCGATGAGGCCGTGGAGCGTGGCCACCAGCTCCTGGGTTCGCCCCACCGCAAACGACGGCACCAGCACGCGCCCACCGCGCTCGAGCGTGCGGCGCATCACCTCCAGCAGCCGGGCCCTGGTCTCCCGCTCCGGCGGATGGAGCCGGTCGCCGTAAGTGCTCTCCAGCACCAGCGCGTCCACCCCGGGGTGCACCTCCGGGTCGCGCAGGATCGGCCGGTGCGGGCGCCCGAGGTCGCCGCTCATGCCGAGCCGGAAGCGGCGCCCGCCGCTCTCGAGGTCGAAGGTGGTGAGCGCCGAGCCGAGGATGTGGCCGGCGTCGTGATAGCGCGCGCGCACGCCCGGCACCGGCTCGAACTCCTCGTGGTAGGCGTGGGTCGCCAGCTTCTCCAGCGTGACCTCGACATCCGCCGGCCGGTAGAGCGGCTCGCGCAGCGGGCGGCCCTGCCGCCGGGCGCGCCGGTTCACCTTCTCGTGGTCGCGCTCCAGCAGGAATGCGCTGTCGGCCAGCATCACCCGGCACAGGTCCGCGGTCGCGGCGGTCGCGTGGATCGCGCCGTCGAACCCCTGCGCGACCAGGGTCGGCAGGTTGCCGGTGTGGTCGAGGTGGGCGTGCGACACCACCACCGTCTCGAGCTCTCCCGGGTCGAAGTGGAACGTGCGGTTCACGCGGTCGGCCTCGTCACGGTGGCCCTGGTAGAGGCCGCAGTCGAACAGCCAGCGGTGCCGCCCGAAGCGCAGCAGGTGCCGTGACCCGGTGACGGTACGGGCGGCGCCGTGGAAGGCGATCGCGAGCGGCTCGGGCATCACAGGCTCGCGTAGAACACCAGGCCGGCCGAGACCTGCAGGTCGTGGTTCGCCCGGCCGCCCTGGAAGATGGCCTGGTAGCGCGCCCCGAGGTCGTACGCCCAGCTCTGCCAGAAGAAGCGCTCGACGCCCGCCCCGGCGCTCACGTAGAAGCCGTCGCCCGGGTAGTCCGTCTCGCCGTCGTTGAGTGCGCGCGAGGCGCGCACCAGCCCGGCACCCGCGCTCAGCATGCGCGTGGTCCTCGTGCGGGTGCCGAACATCTGGTAGAAGTCCAGGCCGTAGAGTTGGAGCGTCAGGCTCTTCGGGGCGAACGGGTCGCTCGGGGCGAGCAGTCTGTCCGTCTCCGGGTCCTTGAACTTCGCGTCGCTGCGCGGATCGTAGCCGTGACTCTCGAACGTGAGCCCGAAGCCGCGCTCGAAGCGCATGCGGTAGCGCAGGCGCACCACCACGCCGGAGCCGGTGCCGAAGTTGTCGCCGAAGTCGCCCGACTGGAGCAGCGTGCCGTAGAGCCCGCTCACGCCCAGGCCCACCTGGCCCGGACGCGGGGGCACCACGATCACCCCGGCGTGCGCCGCGGCGGCGCAGGACAACGCCACCCCCACCCCGGACACCATCCACATCCGACGCGTCCAGCTCATCGTGACTCCTTCCTGGCGTTCCCCTCAGCCGCGAGGGTGGAAGGTGCGGTGCACCTCCCGGAGATAAGCCCGGTCCAGATGCGTGTAGATCGCGGTGGTGGAGACCGACGCGTGACCGAGCAGCTCCTGCACCACGCGCAGGTCCGCCCCGCGCTCGAGCAGATGGGTCGCGAACGAGTGGCGGAGCGCGTGCGGGTGGAATCGGGTCGAGAGCCCCGCCGCCCGCGCGTGCCCGCGCAGGATCTTCCACAGCCCGCTCCGGCCGAGCGGCGCGCCGCGCGCGCTCACGAACAGCGCGTCGTGCCGTGCCCCCTTCGCGAGCTGCGGACGGCCGCGCTCGAGCCAGGCGCCCAGCGCGTCGGCCGCCGCACGGCCGAACAGCACGTTGCGCTCCTTGCCCCCCTTGCCCGCCACCAGCACGGTGCGCTCGGCGAGCGACACCCGGCTGCGCGGCAGCGTGCGCAGCTCGGAGCTGCGCAGGCCGCTGGCGTACGCCAGCTCGAGCAGCGCACGGTCGCGCAGCGCGAGCGGGCCGTCACCCCGCGGCTGCGCGAGCAGGCGCTCGACCTCCTCGAGCGACAGCGCGAACGGCAGCTTCCGCTCGCGGCGCGGCGGCGGCAGGTTCTCGAGCGGGCTCTCCTCCGCGCCCCCCGCGCTGCCGCGCACCAGCCAGGCGTGGAACCCGCGCAGGGCCGAGCGCCGCCGCGCCACCGTGGCGCCTGCCAGCCCGCGCTTGAGCAGCGCGGCGAAGTAGGCGTCCACGAAGGTGTGGCTTGCCTCGTGCCAGCCGGCGAGCCGGTGGGCGAGCGCGAAGGCGCGGTAGTCGGCGAGGTCGCGCGCGTAGGCGTCGAGGGTGTTGGCGCTCAGCCGCCGTCCGGTGCGCAGCTCGTCGAGGAACGCCTCGAGCGGCCCCTCGAGCGGGGGGACGCGCGCCGCCGCCGCGCGCGCGGGCGCTCCCTGGGTTGCGTCGCGCGGACTCACGCCGGCCTCCGCAGCGGGTCCTGCTCCGCGGGCGTCCCGGGATGCGCCGCGAGGTGCGCGGCCACGCGCGCTGCCACCGGCCGCGGCACGCCGGCGCGCTCGGCCATCTCGCCCGGGCTCGCCTGGCGCAGCGCCGCCACCGAGCCGAACTCCTTGAGCAGCGCGGCGCGCCGCGCCTGGCCGACGCCCGGCACCTCGTCGAGCGCGCTCGAGAGCCGCGCGCGCCCACGCAGCGCGCGGTGGTAGGCGAGGCCGAACCGGTGCGCCTCGTCGCGCAGGCGCTGGAGCGCGCGCAGGGCGGGGCTGCGGCGCGGCAGCCGGAGCGCCCCGCCGCGCTCGCGCACCACGGTCTCCTCGCGCTTGGCCAGGCCGACGAGCGCCACCGGGCGCGTGCCGACCCGCTCGAGCGCCCCGCGCGCCACCCCGACCTGGCCCGCTCCGCCGTCCACCATCACCAGGTCGGGACGCGGCTCCTCGCCCGACTCCACGCGCGTCCAGTAGCGCTCGACCGCCTCGCCGATCATGGCGAAGTCGTCGGGCCCGGGCCGGCGGATGCGCATGCGGCGGTAGAGCGAGCGGCGCGCCTCGCCGTTCTCACTCGCCACCACCGCAGCCACCGCGCCCTCGGCGCCCAGGTTCGAGATGTCGAAGCACACCATGCGCCACGGCGGCGACTCGAGGCCGAGCGCCTTCTGCAGCTCGAGCATCGCCGGCGAGAAGTGCGCGCGGCGGCCGGCAGCGCGCGCCGCGAGGTCCTCGAGCGCGTGCGCCGCGTTGCGCTCGGCCGCGGCCAGCAACCGGCGCGAGCGCCCCCGCTGCGGCACCACCAGCTCCACCCTGTGCCCGGCGTGCCGCGCCAGCGCCGCGAGCGTCACCTCGGCGTCGGCGGGCTCCATCGCCGCCACCAGCCGCTGCGGCGCCGCGGCGCGCGCCAGGTAGTGCTGGGCCAGGAACGCCTGGAGCACGCCCGCCTCGTCGAGCGCCCCGGCGCGGTCGAGCACGCGCGTCTCCTTCCCCACCACGCGCCCCTCGCGCACCACCAGCGCCGCGATCGCCGCACGCTCCCCGTGGCGCGCCACACCCAGCACGTCGGTGTCGCGCCCGCCCGGCGCCACCACCTCCTGCGGCACGCGCGCGCTCTCGAGCATGCGGACCTGGTCGCGCAACCGCGCGGCGTCTTCGTAACGCCGCTCGGCCGCGGCCGCTTCCATGCCGGCGCGCAGGCGCTTCAGGAGCTCGGCGTCGCGGCCGGTCAAGAACAGCAGCAACCCGTCCACCAGCGCGCGGTACCCCTCGCCCGTCACGCGCGCGCGCGTCGTGCACGGCCCCACGCAGCGCCGGATGTGGAAGTAGAGGCAGGGACGGTCGGCGCGCCGGTAGTCCTCGAAGTTGCGGCAGGTCCGCACCGGGAAGATGCGGCGGATCTCGCGCAGCGTGCGGCGCAGCTGCTTGACGTCCGTGTAGGGACCGAGGTAGCGGGCCCCGTCGCTCCTCACCTGCCGCGTGATGGACAGCCGCGGGAATCCCTCCTGCACGCTCACCCTCACGTAGGGGAAGCTCTTGTCATCCTTGAGCAGCACGTTGTAGTGCGGCCGGTGCTGGCGGATGAGCGTGGCTTCGAGCAGCAGCGCCTCGGCCTCGGTGTCGGTGAGGATGGTGTCGAGGTCGGCGGCCCGTTCCATCAGCTCGCCCAGCCGCGGGTGGGAGTTCTCCCCCGTGAGGTAGCTGCGCACCCGGGCGGCCAGGCTCCTGGCCTTGCCGACGTAGAGCACCTCCCCGCGGGAGCCCTTGAACAGGTAAACCCCCGGCAGCGCAGGCAGATTGTGGACTTTCTCGCTCAGTGCGCTCACCAGGGCCTCCGGACCACCGCGTGAAGGGGGCTGGAAGGAATCACAGTACACCGCGGGCCGGGGAGCGGCAACGGCCGTTTGCCGCTGGCAGATGATCCCGACCTGCCCTGACCGCAGGATGATCAGGTCCCCCCGTGGGCCCCTGTCCCCTGTCCTTGACATCGTTCGGCGGCGGGCCGTAACGTACCTCGCTCATCTCGCGATCACGTCGTCCCCAAGGAGGAAGCGATGCCGCATCACAAGTCGGCGGCGAAGCGCGTCATCACCAACGAGAAGGCCCGCCTGCGCAACAACGCAGTGCGGAGCCACATGCGCTCTGCCGTCAGGGCCGTGCGCGCGGCCACGACCCGGGCCGAGGCCCTTTCCGCCTACCACCGGGCGGTGGCCATCCTGGACCGCACCGCGGCCAGGGGAGTGATCAAGAAGGAGACCGCCAGCCGCCAGAAGTCGCGCCTGGCGCTTTACGCCCAGAAGCTCCCCGCCTGAAAGCGAGTCCATGAGACGCAGCATGGCCGTCACGCTCGCGGCCAGCCTGCTGCTCGGAAGCATCGAACCGGCCGCCTGTCCGCCCGCGCAGGCGGCCGTGCCATTCGAGACCATCCCGCTCACGCCGCCGCTGCGCCGCGGCCACGGCTGGGCCTACGCCAGCCTCGCGGGCGGCGCCGGCCTCATCGGCCTGTCCTTCGCCCTCACCGACCACGCCAACCGCACCTACGACCGTTACCTGGCCGCCACCGACCCGCCCGAGGTCGAGCGACTCTACGACGAGACCGTGCGCTACGACCGGTTCTCGAGCGCATCGCTGCTGACCGGCGAGGCGCTGATCGTGACCGGGGTCTGGCTGCGCTTCCTGCGCCGCCCCGCGGCCTCGCGGGTCCACCTCTCGCTGTCGCCCCGGCGATGCTCCGTCACCTTGTCCTTCTGACCCTGGCGCTCGCGCTCGCCGGCTGCAGCACGCGCGCGCGCCTCAACCCCTTCGACCCGGCGAACCCGGGCACCGGCGGGAGGCCCGCCGGGTTCGTCGCGCTGGCCGGGTACTCCGGGGTCACGCTGCGCTGGCAGGCGGTGACGAACGGCGAGCTGGTCGGCTACCAGGTGTTCCGGCGGCTGGAGAGCGACTCCTCCTTCCAGGAGATCTCCGGCCTGCTGTCCACTGGCACCACGACCTTCACCGATTTCGGGACGGCGAACGGGGTCGCGCACTACTACCGGCTCTACTTCGTCTTCACCCGCGGCCTCGGCACGCTCCCGGCCGAGGACGTCGCGACCCCGGGTCCGCTGCGGCCGTGGGTGGCCGACTACGTCGCGGGCCAGCTGGTGCGGCTCACCGCCGACGGCCGCCACATCGCGCAGAGCGTGGGCTACCCCGGCGGCGTCAGCCCCTCCGCGGTGGAGGTCGCGCCCGCGAGCGGCAGGGTCTGGGCCTGCGGCCCGGCCGGCGACGTCATGATCTACGACCCCTCGGACGGCACGTCGCGCCTGATCGGCTCCGGCGCGTCAAGCCCGGTCGCGCTCGCGCTGGACCGGCAGGACGGCTCGGTGTGGGTCGCCGACACCGGCACCGGCGAGGTGCGCCACTTCGACGCGAGCGGCAGGCCCGCGCCGCCCGTTGCGCTCGGGCCGTTCGACACGCCGCTCAGCCTGGCGGTCGACCCGGGCGACCGCAGCCTGTGGGTGGTCGAGGCCGACGGCAACCGGGTGCGCAAGTACGCCGCGGACGGCGTTCCGCTCGGCGTGGCCACCGTGGACGCTCCCTCGCGCGTCGCGCTGGACGCGGTGACGCACGAGGCCTGGGTCACCTCGCTCCAGGGCGCACGCGTGGTGCGCCTGTCGCGCAGCGCGGTGCCGCAGGACACGGTCACCGGCTTCGGCGGCCCGATCGGGATCGCGGTGGACGGCGCGCGCGGACGCGTGTGGGTGGCGGACGCGGCCGGCGACCAGGTGGTGGCGCTCCGGCGCGACGGCTCGGTCGAGTTCCGGGTGGGAGGACAGGCGCAGCCGCGCGAGCTGGCGATCGAACCCAACACGGGCCAGGCCTGGGTGGCGCTGGCTTCGGCCGCCGCGGTCTCGCGGCTCTCCCCCGCCGGCAGCGAGATCGGGCGCACCGGCGGCATTCCGGGGGCCTACGCGATCGCGCTCGACGATGCGTCGCTGCGCGCGACCGTGGAGGCGCCGGCGCCGGTCAACGCGTCACCACCACCTTCGTCGCGGCCGCGGCGTCGCGCTGGCTGAGGCGCACGAAGTAGAGGCCCGGCGCGAGCGCGGGGCCGTTGCCGAGATTCACCACGTGCCGCCCCGCGCCGAGGCCACCGACCTCGAGCGCGCGCACGCGGCGCCCCGCCGGGTCGAGCAGCTCGAGCGTGGCGGGCGTCGCGGCGGGCAGCGCGAACTGGACGAACAGGTCGGCCTGCGCCGGGTTCGGACGCACGCGCTCGAGCGCGAGCGCCCGCGGCGCCACCTCGGGCACGTCCACCCAGGTCTCGCCCGTGAAGCGCTGGCCGCCCGCGCCCGCCACGCCGAGCCGGTAGCCGTAGCGCCTCCCCGGCACTGCGGTCGAGTCCGACCAGGACATCCGGCCGGCGCCGTCCGCGGCCAGCGCGGCGAGCGCGATCCAGTCGTCGAGCGCCGTCCGCCGGTAGAGCGTGGCGCTCGTGCCGCCCGCGGCGGGCGCGTCCCAGCGCAGGATCACGCGCCCCGGCGACGCCTCGACGCCCGCGACCGTGACCCGCGCCGGCGTGGCGACCGCGACGGTGAAGACATCCGGGTCGCCGTAGCGCCCGTCCGCCCAGGCGGGCCGGAGCGTCTCGCCCTCCGAGACCAGCGCGATGTAGTCCCCCTGGTTCGGGGCGATGTTGCTGAACACGTAGGTCCATGCGGTCAGCGCGTCCGTCACCGGGTGCGAGGACTGCCACGAATCACCGCCGTCGTCGGAGCGGGCCAGGTAGACGCTGCTGACGCCGCCGCAGGTCCCGGGCGGTGAATCGCGCCAGTCGTACCAGGCCACGAATGCCGTGCCGTCGGGCGCCACCGCGATCTCGGGCAGCCAGTCGTCGAAATGGCCGTCGTCGTCGTTGACCCGCCGCGGCGTGCTCCACGCGCGGCCGTCGTCCGACCAGGCCGTGAACACATCGCGCTGGTCGCGCGCCCGCTCGTCCCGCGGCGTGTGGAAGCCGGTGCGGATGCGGTAGTCGCCCGAGGACACCCCGTTGGCCGCGAGGCGCAGGTAGTACGTCCCGGTCTCCGGCAAGGTGAAGATCAGCAGGCGCTGCCGGATGCCCGAGGGCGCGTTGTAGGCGAGGCGCGTCACCCCGTCCGCGCACAGCACGCGGAACGACAGGTCGAGCCCGGTCGCCACCGAGTCCACGAAGAACACCGCGGTCCGGCCCTGCTCGCCGCCGAAGGCGAGGTGGTCCACGTCGTTCGGGGCGCCGATCCCGCCGACCACGGTCTCCCCCACCACGAACGGCGTGGCGGCCGCGGCCGAGTTGTTGCCCTCGAGTTCCGGGCGCGCCCCGGCGCCGCCGAGCGGGTCGGCGAAGAAGTCCACCGACTCGTTCCACGTCAGGTAGACGCGCCCGCGGCGCGGTCCGCGGCTGCGGTCCACGGCGATGCCCGGGAAGGTGAACCCGTAGCCCCGGTCGAAGCCCGGCGCGCCGCTGCCGAAGTTGGAGAACAGCGAGGCCGCGGTGACCTCGCCCGCGAACGTGTCGCCGCCGTCGTCCGAGCGCCGCACGCGCAGGTGGTCGAGTCCGCCGGCGACGGTGCTGGTGTCCACCGCCATCCACGCCACGTGCACCTCGCCCGCCGGGCCCACGGCGGGACGCCCGCCCTGCACCAGCCCGCGGTCGGCCGGGCTCGACAGCACCGCCGGCGGCGACCAGCTGACACCGCCGTCGGTCGAGCGCTGCAGCTCCACCTGGTCGGAGAACAGGCCGTCCGCGCGGAAGAACGAGGTGTAGGTGAGGTAGACGTTCCCGCTCAGCGAGTCGGCGGCGATCCACGGCTTGTCGGGGAGCGTGTCGCGCACCGAGCGCACCAGCACCGGCGGCTCCCACGCGAACGTGGTGCCGGTGAATCGGCCCCTCACCAGCGCGATGGCGTTGCGCGCGGTCGAGGTGATGCCGACCCCGCCCAGGTAGAACGTGCCGCGCTTCTCGTCAACCGCCAGCACCGGGTCGGTGAGCCAGATGCCGAGCCCGCCTCCCACCGGCGGCGCCCCGCCGTCCCGCCAGCTCGCGCCGCCGTCTGCCGACCATCCCCAGCCGATCCCGTTGCCACCACCCTCCCCGCCGTCGTTCCACGCCGCCACGACGCACGGGCCGAGCGCCGCCAGCGCCACTTCGGACTGCGCGGCGGACACGCTGCGGTCGCGCAGCCGGTCGTTGACGATCAGGTTGGGCGTGATCGCGGCGATCGGGTACGGCGTCGCCACGTCCGCGCGGCCCGCGGGCCGCGCGCCGGGCTCGAGGTTCGCGCGCGGCACCTCCTTCCCGAACCGGCGCGTCGCGGCGCGGCGGACCCGCCCGCGCCGTGCGGCGGGCTCGGCGAGCAACGTCGCCTGCTGGAGCCGCTTGAGCTGGCGCAGCAGCGGCGCGCCCGCCACACCCTGCTCCGCCGCGCCCGCCGCACGCGGGGCGGGCAGCAGGAGGCACGCCGCGGCCAGGAATGCGGCGACGCGAGGCGCGCGCGGTGGCTCGGTGCGGGTCCGCGGCATGGTCAGAAGTTGTACCCGATCGAGAACTGCGTGCGCGGCCTCACCGAGAAGCGCCGGAAGTCCGCGGTCTGCCACACGTAGTTCCAGCGGATGGCGGGGTACGGGCCGCCGCCGAGGTAGAACCCCAGTCCGACGCTGCCGAGGTGCCCGTTCCCGCCCGGACCCACGTCGACGCCGGGCAGGTAGTAGGCCGGCACGTCCACCAGCAGCACGTCCTCGCCACCCCACGCCCAGGCATAGTCCGCGAACGCCGCCCCGCTCACCGTCGGGAACATCCACGGGGTCGGCAGAGCGACGGTGAGTCCCCGCAGCACCGGAAAGCGGAACTCCTGCTGGAGGAGCACGGTCCTGAGTCCGGAGAGCGTGCGCGGGTCGTAGCCGCGCAGCCGGGAGCGGCCGCCCAGGTAGAAGCGCTGCGCGTCCCGTCCGAGGCTCGCCTGTCCCTGGGCGCGGCTGGCCGAGACGAACTGCGGGACCGGCGTCCAGTAGCGCCGCAGCTCACCGAGCAGCGTGCCGTAGTCGCCCGCACCCGAGGTCATGTCGCGGGTGTAGCCCGCCGAGAGCAGCAGCCGCGTGCCCGCACCGGGCCCCAGCCGGGTCCAGCCGGTGTTGTCGTGCACCAGCGCGATGAAGTTCGATACCAGGTCCACGTCCTGGAACTCGCCGCGGCGCAGCAGGTGATTCTGGGCGTGACGCACCAGCACCGAGCTCTCGACGCGCGTGAACTTGTCGAACGGGTAGCTCGCCAGCGCGGTCAACCCCACGCGCTTCTCGAGCCGGATGGCGTTCAGGTCGGCGTCGTAGACCTGGGTGAGCCGGAACGCCCCGACGCCGTAGTTGAGCCGGCGCGCCTGGTTGATGTACGTGACCCCGCCCTCGAGACCGTCCCAGAAGCTGCCGAATCGCTCGGCCGAGTCGTTCGAAAGGAACAGGTAGTACTGCTCGTTGCCGAGCACGTCGCTGATCGCCACCTGCCCCCCACCCCCGGAGCCGAACACCGGGTCCACGGATACCGCGTTCTGCACCAGGTCGAAGCCCAGACGCCGCTGGTAGCGCTGCGGCGCCCGCGTGTCGATCGCGCGCGCGAGCGGCGGCGGCGGCGCGGCGGCCGGCTCGCGCGCGACCGGCAGCGTGTCGGGGTCGAAGCGCACCGCGTAGGTCTGGAACGTGATCGCGCTCTGGGCGGTGAACAGGAGCCCGTGGCCGCCGGGCAGCCAGTCGGGGTCGGTCGCCGGGCCGATGAGTCGCGTCACGCGCCGCGCCTCGGGCGCGGGCTCGGCCGGGCGCACGTAGAGATCGCTGGTGCCGCCGCGCGTGGAGCGGAACGCCACCCATCTGCCGTCGGGCGAGTACACCGGCTGGCGGTCGTCCCCCGCGGGCGGGTCGCTCACGCGGTCGGGGACCCCGCCGGCCATCGCCAGCCGGTACAGCGCGTAGCGCCCGTCGGCGCCACCGCGGTCGGAAGCGAACATCACCCAGCGCCCGTCGGGCGAGACGTCGGGCTCGAGGTCGTCGTGCGCGTCGTGCGTGAGCCGCTCCAGCTTCGTCGTGCCCGAGCCCCAGCTCGCACGGTACAGGTCGGACTCCCCGCCGTAGTCCTGCGCCGAGAACACCAGCGCCGTGTCGCCCGGCACCAGACCCGGGTTCGTGATGGCGACGAGCCGCGGGAACTGGAGCCGCCGCAGCACCCGGCCGCCGGCGGCGTCCAGCACGTAGAGCGCGTCGCGGCCGCCGCGCTTGGACGAGAGCGCGATGAGGCCCGAGGGCGAGGCGTCGGGACGGTTCTGGAACAGGTGGAACGACTCGAACTGCGGCGTGAGCCCGCCGCGCAGCAGCCGCCGCTCGCGGCGGCGTCCCCTCGCGTCGGGCTGGCTCACCATCAGGTCGATGCCGCTCTCCGAGGCCGCGAACCAGCAGAAGCGGAGCGTCGAGTCCGCCGGGTCGCGCGACGGCAGCGCGCGGGCGCCGAGGTTGTAGCGCCCGCGCGGCGTCAGCCGCCGGGCCGCGAGCGTGACGTCGCTCGCCACCGCCACCACCGGGTAGTAGCGGCGGCGCACCGCGTCGAACCAGTCGCGGTCCGCCTTCGCGAACGGCACGCCGGTGACGAGGCGGAACACGGTCTCGAAGTCGTCGGCGCGGTACCAGTTGTCGAGCACCGCGAAGACCTTGTCGGCGCCGAAGCGCTCGGCCATCCACAGGAGGAAGGATTGCCCCTCCTTGTACATCAGCACCGAGCCGGTGATCGGCTCGCTCCGGCGGAGCGGCAGCGCCTCGCCCGCGATCATGGCGTCGCGCAGCAGCCCTTCGGCGTCAGCGTCCCAGCGGGTGGCGCAGAACTCCGCGAGCCCCTCGATGAACCACAGCGGCGGGAGCGAGTTCTGGGTGCGGTGGTGCTGGCGCATCACCCGGGTGAGCTTCTCGAGCATGTACCAGTGCGCCAGCTCGTGCCGAGTCACCCACGCGAGCCGCGCCCACGAGCCGTTGTGCGGGATGAGCACCCGGCCCTTGATCAGCTCCGTGAGACCGCCCACCGCCTCCGAGATCAGCCCGGGCGTGGCGTTGGTCTGCTGGAACAGGTGGTGGGTCGAGTAGAGCAGGATCTGGACCTGCCGCTTCGGCGCGATCGTGAAGCGGCCGTCGTACTCGACGCACACGCTCTCCGCGAACGCCGCCAGCCGGCGCGCCAGGCTCTCTTCCTCGGCGTAGAAGTGCAGGCGCTGGTGCGGCGTCTCGAGCACGGCCCAGTCGAGCGGCTCGTACTGGACCTTGTTCTTGCCGAACACCTGGGCCGAGGCGGGCAGCGCCGAGGCGAGCAGGAACGCGGCCACGGCCGGCAGGAACGCGGCCGGGCGCGGAAGGCGCATGCAGACCTTTCCCGGGCGGGGAGGATACTAGGTGGTGCGGCCCCTGTCGTTCACGGCGTGGTCGAGAGTATAGAGGCCCGGCGGCGCCCCCGCCACGAACCGCGCCGCCGCCAGCACCCCGTGGGCGAACGCGGCGCGGTCCTGCGCCACGTGCCTGAGCTCGAGCCACTCGCCTTCACCTGCGAGTAATACCTCGTGATCGCCCACCCAGGTCCCGCCGCGTACGGCGTGCACCGCGATCTCCCCCGGCGGGCGTGGCCCGGTGCGCCCGCGCTCGCGCCCGCAGCGCACCGCCCCCTCGGGGAGCCCGCGCGCCCGGGCGGCCTCGGCCGCCAGCGCGAGCGCGGTGCCCGAGGGGCTGTCGGCCTTCCCCCGGTGGTGGCGCTCGACGATCTCCAGGTCCCAGTCCGCGGGGACCGCGGCCAGCGCCGCGCGCAGGGCCCGCCGCAGCGCCAGCACACCGAGGCTGAAGTTCGCGGCCCGCAGCACCGCCACCTTTCCGGCCGCCGTGCGGAGCGCCGCCTCGTCCTCGGCCGACAGCCCTGTGCTGCCGGAGACCAGCGCCGCCCCGCGCGCGGCGCACAGCCCGGCCGCGGCGCGGCACCCCCACCGGCGCGGGAAAAAGACCACCACCTTTCCAAGACCACGTATCTCGAAGCAATCGATAATCTCTTTTGTTAACCTGACATACCGCTCTTCCGACACTACAGGCGCTCCCCAAACAAACACGGTGTTCATAGCAACCTCCCTAGCGAATTGTTTGTAGCCGCAATCCAACAACGCCGACATAGCCTTAAAAAGCTAAAACAAAAATAGCACACTCTGTGCTATCCGTCAATACCGAGCATTTTTCATATCCCCACCAAAATAAACCTATTTAAGAATTACGTTAAACTTCCTGTTTTATCTATCTGCTCAAGCATATTTAGATGCTCGAAAAATTCTTCAAACCGCTTTTATCTGCAAAATATGGAAAAAATCTGCATAGA
>CAYHRW010000052.1:0-14146 GCA_964359105.1 uncultured bacterium | reverse complement strand
GCCCGATTGAGGGAGGCCACATCGAACGCCTCCGGGTCGAACGAGCCGCCCACCCACTCGACCATGTCCTGGTGCTCATCGTGCTTGGGGTCTGCGAGTACCTCGAGCAAACGGTAGTAGCCAGGGATGCCCCCACAGTCCTCCGGCGGACAAGCGCGCTTGCCGGCCAGGATCACCGGGTACCGGGCGCGCGGCTCGTGGGGCCGGATCTCCTCCAGCACGATGTCGTGCTCCCAGCTGTCGCCAAAGTCGTACTCGTAGGTGATGCGGTCGCCTGGTTTCTGGAGCAGGTCGCGGAGCCGCACCTTGCGCTCGTCCTCTCGCGGTGGCGGGAGATCGAACTCGGGAAGATTGAAGCGGTTGCCCCCAACGATGAACTGGTGGAGGTGGGCGTCGGCCCAGCCCATGATGCCCTGCAGGAGCTCGTGGAGCTTGAGCAGCGTCACGTCGTCGCGGACCAGGACCCGCCGCCAGATCGGGGGACGGATACCCTGCAGGGCGACCTTCAGCTGGTAGACTCGCGGGGACGAAGCTGCTCGTGAGCGCGTTGCCATCAGGGCGGCAGCGTATCGGCCGATCTGGCAACCGTCAAGCTGCGGGAGCAACGGCTGCGGGAGCATCACGCCCCCATGCCCGTGGCGGCGCGAAGCTGTGCCAACATCCACAAGGAGTATTTCGTGAGAGAGGACGACCCGTTCTGGCTTCAACAGTGTGACGCCGCCCGTAGCATCAGGGAGCGGTTCGGCAGCGAGAAGGCCCTCGGCTACCTGCTCGCCGAGAAGCTGCTCAACTTCCTGCGGGCCTCCGCCCAGCATCCGTCCCTTGCGGTCGAGCTACCGAAGTTCGTGGCCGAGATCAAGACGGTCTTCGAGCCCTGGGAGATCCGGGAGTACCTCTCGGGTGTGCGCCGGCTCGGGGCGCTCGGGCACGTCGCCACGGAGGAGCAGTTCGAGGAGATGCGGGCTGCTGGCGCGATCCACGAGGACGTCGTCACGGCCGCGGAGGACATCCTGCTGGTCGAGCGGATGAAGAGACTGCTGCTCGGTGGGCGGTAGCGCGCACGATGCCAACTCGCCGTCAGGTCGGCGAGGCGATAGCGGTGCTCACCCAAGTCCTGTTGGCGACCGTGCCAATGGTGTCCGTCAGCCCGCCAACGCACCACCCCGTGCGTCGTACCAGCCCCGCTTGACGACCTTGCCGCTCCGATCGACCTCCAGCCGGAAGTCCCAAACGCCGGGGACCTTCTTGACGGTCCACTTCCCGACCACTCTCGGGCGCTTCGCTTCGGCGCCATGGCGTACGCCGGGGGCGACGCGCAGGTTCCAGCTGAGGAGCGTATCCCTCGGGACGACGAAGACCGCCCGATCACGCTCGAAGGTGACCCACTGCCCGGTGTACGTGCGATGCGCCGCGAGCCGCCCATGGTAGTCGTATGACTGAACCGAGAGCGTCGGGGTCGTGGCCGCGCCGTCCGGCCACTGCTCGATGGACCGCGCTCCCTGTTCGAATAGTCCGTCCACAACGATCGAGTCGCCGTAGAGCTTGAATTCGAGCGGATGCGTGCGCGGATCCCGGATCCTTAGGTGCGCGTAGGGCGGAGGCTCCCACGGCGCTGTCGCCGGCATCGCCTCCGACTTGGTTTTCGGGGCTGCCCTCCAGCTGACCGGGGCGGGCAAGCTGGCCCCTAGGCTCTCGTTCTTGGTGGTTTCGGCGACGGCAGCCGAGAGCCGCGGTGCGAAGACACTCTCCGGCTGGGGCTTCTCTTGCTGGCATGGCCCCACCGTAAAGGCCCAGAGTGCCGAGATGAGGGCGAGCATTCCGGCGGTGACCACGCCGGCCAACACGTGGTCCCGCCACCAGTTCCATCTGAAGAGCCCGGGGTCCTTGCGGACATCCCAGCCACTCTTCTTGCGCAGCTTCTTGCCCATGGCGGGCAAGATACCATCACGGTCACGAACCGACCCGCGTGCCCTCGGGGCATCTGAGGCGACCGACCCGCGGAATTCGCCGTCGGCCGCCACCGAGAATCCCCGCCGCAGCAGCCGAGCTCGTGCCGATCATGGAGGCGCCGGCGCAGGAGGCGCTCCAGACGCCAGAGATTGAGCGCTGGCCCCTATTCAGCACCAGTTCCGAGGGGGGGGCCCCAAGCCGGGCAATTGGACGGTCCAGTTCAACGCCCCGATCCTGGGTTCTGCCCTGGTCCCGTCTTCGCGGTCCGAATCCGGCCGTTCGTGGCCATTCCTGGCCGGGGGAAGACACCAACGCCCAGCCGGGCTAGCCCGCTGATGAACTCGTAGCTGCTTGCGGAGAACCGTGTTCCGGTTGCGCAGCCTGTTGGATTGCTCGACTTGTCGGGGCGGCTTTCGAGACCGCCCCGGTCAGTTCGGCCACTCCGTCCGCCGTTCTGCCCGAGGGTGCGAGACGAGCTCCGTCCTAGTGACCACCCGGATGCGGGAGGAGCAGCGCAATTCTGTGGATCAAAGGCCCGGCGACCTCGCGGACTGCCGCGCTCGCCAGAGCACTTCCCAGTGCCGACAGTGAGGTCTTGAGAATGCCCGGTTTCGGTTTCGAAGAACGAGCCTGGGCCTCGATCGTGGCGATTTCGGCTTCGACTTCCTGCTTCGTCGCCACGTCGAGCCCCAGCTTGTCGACCGCCCCCTTCACCTCAGCCACCAGGTCAGTGATTGCCTTCAGGTCACTCGGCCCCACGGTGACCGTGACGGTGTTGTGGTCGCCCGTGCTCGTGACAGTGGCGATGTTCGTGATGCCGTAGTAGTTGTGCACGTTTCCAGGCGGCAGGCTGACCCACTTCGGCGTCGGCAGCGCCGAACGCATGTTCTGCGGCATGCACTGGTACTGGTCACGGCCCCGAAGGTGGGCGTGCAGCTCTTCGAGGGCGTGCCGGATCGTGGTGGGATCTGCGTCGAGCGTCAGCCAGTCGCCCCGATCTTCCTCGCGGGCGTAGGGGCCGCCGACGTACACGCTGCGCTGCCCTCGGAGGACGCCGCGCCGCACGAGCATCTCGGCGACATCCGTCCGCCCCGCCTTGAGTCGTTCATCCTGACCGACGGGTGGAGGGTGCTGGTCGTACTCACTCGGGAACGGCGAGACCCGCATCGTCGTCTTACCAAGGGCGAGCTCGCGAACGGCCGCTTCGAGGATGTCGCGGGCCTCGTTCAAGATGTCGGTCGGGATGTCTCCGAGCCACGTGAGCGGCGCCTGGGCGGAACTCATCGGTTGCCACGATAGCACGCCAGTCAATGCCTGTCCGTGGACACGAGCTTGGAACAGCTCGTGCGCCCGCCGGACGAGCGCTTCCTCCGTCTCCACCGTGAAGCACTCCCCATCTCGCCCAGACCCACGCTCGAAGTAGTGCGATGTCTGAAAGATTCGGCGGCGCGTGAGCAGGGTCATAACTTCTTGGCGCCAGCGCACCAGTGCATCATGTTGTTCCGGCAGCGGGCGAAACCCACCTCTCGTGGTGCAACGGGGGTTGATCGTGATAGGCAGGTTCCCGCGGTCGAACTGCACGAGGACCTCGCCCAAGATCCGCTCGGCTTCTTCCGCGTCGTGGTGGCTGCACGTGCCGATCCACTTCAGATCGATCGCTTCCTTTTCGGTCATACCCCGCGAAAATACCACGTGCGTCTGGGGGCGGTTACCCATGTCCACCATTCGGGAGAAGACGGGACGGATGGTCCCGTTTTGCGTTCCATCAGGTGCCTTTCGGTTCCCCACCATACCCGCTCGAGACCTCCGGAAATCACTGCGGGCATTTCGAATGCATTGCGCGACAGTCACTTCGTGCTGACGACGGTTAGGGTCTCTTAATCAGTAGGTTCCAGGTTCGATTCCTGGGCGGCGCACCAACCTTCACGCGACTCCCGCGGCCCGCGCCCTCCGGCGTCGGGCCGCTGCGCGCTCCGGAGCACGGCGCGCCTCACGGCCGGCCCGCGATCCGCCACGCCACCGCCAGCGCCACCAGCCCCGCGCCCGCGGTCCACAGCGCGGCGCGCGCCTCCCACGGGACCGCGCGCTCGGGCGGCGTACGCGACGCCACGCCGAACGCCTCGCGCACCTGCTGCATCACCGTGGCGAACGCCGCCACCCAGCCGGCGCCGAGCGCGAGCAGCGCGCCGGTCTGCCCGGCGGCCGACAGACCGCGCGCGGCGTCGAGCCACAACTGCGCGCCCGGCGTGCCCGGCACTCCGGCCAGCGAGAACAGCGCGAACAGCCCGGCGAGCCCGCTCGCCGGATGCCGGCGGAACAGCGCGCCGCCCGGCGCGTCGGGTGAGGCCGGCACCGGCATGAAGCGCGCGAGCGCCGCCGCCCCGGTGAGCGCGAGCGCCAGGTGCGCGGCCCAGGGCGCCAGCCGCCACGCCGCCTCGTGCGCGCCCGCGCCGGGCGCCAGCGTCGCGGCCAGACCGGAGAGCGCGAGACCGGCCTGCAGGCTCGCGAGCGTGCCGACGCGCCGCTCGGGCCGTCGCTGGGAGACCAGCGTCCCGGCCGAGGCCAGGAACACCGCGATCGCGGCGGTGGCGAGCACCACGCGGGCGAGCGTCGCGCCTTCGGGGAAGCCCGCGATGCCGCCGAGCCGCCACGCGATCCACGCTGCGCCCGCGGCCTGCAGCGCCGCCACGGCGAGCGGCGCCAGCGACGGGCGCGCGCCCTGGAACAGGTCGGCGACCCAGAAGTGGAAGGGCGCCCCGCCCAGCATCACGAGCCCGGCGAGCAGCGCCAGCGGCAGCGCCGCGCTCCACACCGGCTGCGGCGTGAGGCCGAGCCGCAGCACGCCCCACTGCTCGCCGACCGGTCCCACGCCGGTGGCGAGCGTGAGCAGCGACAGCCCGGCGTGCGAGAGCGCGAGCGCGCCCCCCATCACCCACAGCAGCTTGAGCGCGCACTCGCTGTGGAGCAGGTTGGCGCGGTCGCGCGCCAGCGCCGCGGCGACCAGCCCTGCGGCGAGCGGCGCGAGCGCCGGGCCTGCGAGCGGCGCTCGCGCCAGCGCCAGCGCCAGCAGGACCAGCGCGGCCAGCGGCCCGAGCGCGGCGAGCGGACGGCCGCGGTGCTCGAGGCGGAGCAGCAGCGCCCCGGCGGCGAGCGCGAGCCCGGCCGGCAGGGCGGGCGTCAGGAACAGGGCGAGCGCGGGCGCGGCGTTCATCAGCGCCTCATCCCAGCAGCGGCAGCACCACGGCGAGCACCGCGACGCCGACCAGCAGGAGCAGGTACTCCTGCGCGTCGCCGCTGTGGAGGTCGCGCAGCGGCGCCGCCGGCAGCCGCAGCAGCCACACCACCCGGTCCGCGATCGTGCGCTCGAGCGCGGTCACGAGACGGAAGACGCGCCGCGCGGTCTGCCGGGCGGCGCGGCCCCAGACGGCGAGGCGATCGGTGCGCGCAGGCTCGTCCGCCGCCGCGGCGATCGCGCCCGGCGCGATGCCGCGGAAGGTGAGCAGCCCGCCGAGCCCGCCGACTGCCGCGGGCGCCAGCGCGAGCAGCGCCGCGCCCCAGCCGACCGGTGGCCCGCTCCACGACGCGATGGCGAGCGCGACCGGCACGCCCGCGAGCGCGAACAGCGGCGCCACGCGGCTCAGCGCGATGCCGGTCCCCGGGCGATCCACCGCGCGGCGCTCGGGCGCCTCGACCATGCGCGCCACGTTCACCCAGGCCACCAGCGCGACGGGCGCGGCGGCGGCGAGGAACCACAGCGGGCCGTGGGCGCCGAAGCGCGCGCCCACCGCCAGCAGCATGGGCCACGCCAGCGCGGCCGACGCGGTCCAGGTGGTGGCGCGCCAGATCGCCGAGAGCACCGGGCCGCGCCGCGGCACGGCGCCGGAGAGCTCGGCGCCGAGCAGGAACGCGTGCGCGCCGCTCGCCGACAGCCAGAGCAGCAGGCTCGCCGCAGGCGGCACCGCTTGCACCGCGACCAGCAGCCCCGCGAGCGCCCCATCGCCCACCATCAGCCAGCGCAACCCCGCGGTCCAGCGCCGCCGCGCGAACGCGCGCAGCGCGGCCAGCGCCGCCGTCACCAGCAGCAGCGCCGCCGCCGCGTCGCGCACGTGCGCCACGCCCAGCCAGTGCTCCTGCAGGCGCCACAGCACCACGAAGCCGGCGGCGGGGAGCACCGCCGGCAGCCACGGGCCGAGCGCCAGCAGCGGGCCCGGCAGGTCCGAGAACGGCCGCGCGAGCGGGAGCGCCGCGAGCAGCTCGAGGCCCGCCCACACCACGGCGCCCGCCTCGAGCGCGCGCCACGGCCCCGGCGCGCCCGCCGGCGCCGCGGCCGCGACCGCCATCGCCAGCCACAGCGCGGCCGCGGGGCGGCGCAGCCACTCCCAGCGCGGCAGGTGGCGCGCGGGATCGTCGCTCGCGCGCGCCCACCACCAGAACGCGGTGGCGAGCAGCTCGGCGCCGAGCGCCGCGGCCAGCAGCCCGTCCCACGCCAGCAGCGCGAAGCCCGCGGCGCACAGCAGGCCGCCGGTGACGCGGGGACCGGGGCGGGGCGCAGCGAGCGGGGTCATGCGCGGTCAGTCGTGCAGATCGTGCGCGTCGCTCACCCACGCCGATCCGGCGTGGCGCTCGCGGCCGCGCGCGACGCGCACCGCCAGCGCCACCGCCAACGCGGTGGCCAGCAGCACCCCGCCGGCAGGCGCCGCGTCGCCCGCGAGCTGGCCGGCGCGCGCCGCGCCCTCGAGCACCTGCAGCCCGAGCCCGAGCGCGGCGAAGGCGATGGCCGAGCGCAGCGCGTGGCGGCGCAGCATGAGATGGAGCAGGCCCAGGCACAACAGCGACGCGCCGTACGAGGCCCGCCGCGTCGCGTCGGCGGAGAGATCGAGCCGCGCCACCGCCCCCACCAGCACGACCAGCAGCAGCGGCGTGAGCAGCAGGCCGATGGTGCCCGACTCGAGCCCGCCGGGCCGTGCCGACGCGGGGCCGCGTGGAAGGTCGGTGGGGCGCCCCGCCTGCCACGCCACCGCGAGCCACAGCAGCACCCACAGCCCCCGCAGCACCGCGAGTGGCGTCACCTCGGGCAGGAACGGCACCGCCACGGCGATGCCGAGCGCGGAGAGACGCGCGGTCGCGTGCCCCGGAACGAACACCGCCGTGAGCAGCAGCACGACCGGCGGCGCCAGCCGCGCCAGGTCGAGGAGCGGAAGCCCGGTCCACGCATCGAGGAAGTGCACGCGCCCTCCCGGCTACACGCGTCGAGGCATCAGTGGACGGCCGCGGGTCTCACGGCGAGCGGACGGAGCGGGACGGGATGCGAGCCGGGTGATCGCGTCGGCCGCGGGTCAGGGGATGAACGCGGCCTCGCCGCTGCGGACGGCCGCTAGGAACTCCTCGGCGCTCTTCGCCTCGAGGAGGCTCCTGCGCACGGTGTCCTCCTTGAGCAGGCGCGAGATGTTGGCGAGCAGCCGCACGTGCGGCGTGGTGGCGTTCTCCGGCGAGACCAGCAGCACGAACAGGTGAGTGGGCTTGCCGTCCTCCGACTCGAAGTCCACGCCTTCGGGCGAGATCCCGCACGCAGCCGCGATGCGATCCACGGCGCGCGCCTTGCCGTGCGGGATGGCGGCGCCCGGGATGAGCCCGGTGGACATCATGGCCTCGCGGCGCATCACCCGGTCCAGGATCTCGCCCTGGCTGTCGAAGCCGTGGCCAGCCTCGAGCAGCTCGCAAAGCTCCACCATGACCTCGCGCTTGGTCGGCGCCTTGAGGCGAAGGGAGACAGCTTTCGGGTTCAGAACCTCGGACAGCCTCATGCGGGTGCGCTCCGCGGCAGCAATCTCAGGCAGGGCAAGAACTTGAAACCTATTCGCCGCCCCGACGGAGTGTCAAGCCAATTCCCCGCGCCCGCGTCGCGCCATCGCGGACGCGGCTGCCCGGCGCAGGGGTGCATGTCCGCGACACGCGCGGGCCGGGAGCGCCCTTCCAGGACCCGCGGGTCCATCGTCCTGAACGCAGCGCAGGCGCCGGCCGCCGCGCCCGCGTTCGCCGATCCCGCGGTCGCGGTCACGGGCCCGAGCGGCGGCGCGCGCGTGGGCAAATCACCCACGCCGGGTGCCGCGTTCCGCGGATCGGAACGGGCGTCGCTGTGCTAGACTCGTCGCCGTTCGTACCACGGGGTTCGCGCTGGGGCCACATCACGCTCGTCCACCTGGTCGCCCATGGCTCCTCATCGCCTGACATCTCGCGCCCCGCACGAAGGCAGGGACGCCTCATGAAGCAGAGGGCCATCGATTTCCGCGAGCTGCTCGAGCGCCTGCTGCCGCTCGACGAGCTGCCGGCGGCCGACCGGCTGCACGTGCAGCGCGCGCTCCAGACCGGAATCGCGTCCCAGCTCGAGCAGGCCGCGCTGCTCGCCCTCTCCCGGCTCGAGCACGCCGGCGCTCTGCGCCGCCTGCCGGCCGCCGCGAACGGCGGCGGGCCGGTGGTGCGCTTCCAGCCGCGCGACGCGCTCGACGTCATCACCGTGCACCTGCCGGGGCCGAGCGAGAGCGGGGGCCTCGTCCTAGTGCCGCGCTCGAGCCTGCCGGCGCACGCGCAGGCGAGGCTCGAGCAGATGCGCCCGCTGCTGCGCCTCGACGAGGCGCTGCTCGCCGCCGACCCGCGCAGCGGGCAGGCGCGCCACGGGCTGATCGAGCAGCTCGACCGGGCCGGCCGCGAGCTGCTGGGGGCCGCCGAGGTGCGCTTCGTCCCGGCCGGCGAGGAGGCCGCGCCCGAGGCGCTGGCGCACGATGTCGCGCAGGAGCTGTTCGCGCGCCCCGGCCTGCTCGCCTACTGCCCCGACACCCTGCTCTGCCCGCGGCTCGAGGCCGCGGCGCGCCGCCGCCGGGTGCGCGCGGTGGTGGTCGCGCCGGTGACCTCGAGCGGCGGCGAGGCGCTCGGGCATCTCGAGGTCGTGAGCCGCGATGTGGACCCGTTCCACCCCGACGCGCTCGCGATGGTGGCGCTGCTCGCGGACTCGTGTGCCGGCACGCTCGAGCGCGCGACGCGCATCGAGAAGCTGGTGTTCATCGACCCGCTCACCTCGGTGTACAACCGTTCCTACTTCGACCTCCAGCTGAGCAACGAGATGGCGCGCGCGCAGCGCGAGCAGTCCTCGATGGCCCTGTGCATCGCGGACATCGACGACTTCAAGTCGTTCAACACCGCCTACGGCCTGGAAGCCGGCAACCAGGTGCTGGTCCAGGTCGCGCAGACCCTGCGCCACGGCGTGCGGCCGTTCGACACGGTCGCGCGCTGGGGCGGCGAGGAATTCGCCGTGCTGCTCACGGCGCCGGTCGCGGCCGAGGACGTGATCACGGCCTCGGAGCGGCTGCGCTCGCTGGTCGAGCGGCAGCAGGTGCGGCTCGAGGGACTCGACCGCCAGTCGCATCGCGTCGGCGTCACCGTGAGCGTGGGCGTGGCGATGTTCCCCGACCACGCCGACACCGCGCCGGAGCTGTGGCGCGCCGCGAACCAGGCGCTGCTCAGCGCGAAGCGTCCGCCCAAGAACCAGGTCGTGTTCTACCGGCCCGGGGGAGATCCGCGCTCCGGCGGGAAATAGGCCCCCGGCGGCGCGATCGCGAAGGCGCCCGGCCCCGCGATGGGACCGGGCGCCTTCGTGCGTCGGCGGCGCGGGCGTCTATCTCAGGTCGCGGATGGCGGCCGGCGGCGTGGTGTCCGAAGTGACCGTGGCCCCCGAGGCCACGTTGCTGATCGTGGACCAGTTCCCCGCCTCGTCGCGCGCCTTGAGCGCCACGTAGTACGTGGTGCCGGGCTGGAGCGAGAGCAGCACGAAATTCTGCGCCGAGCCCGCCGGCAGCGGCGCGGGCGGGACCGTCACGGTGCTCGCCGAGGCGAAGTTCGCCGCGGTGATGGGCGCGGTCGCATAACGCAGGTCGTAGGCCGCGACCGTGCCGGCGCTCCCGTCGTCGCCGGGGGCGGTCCACGTCACCACCAGCGCCTGGTCGGTCGGCTGGCCCACCGCCAGGTCAGCGACGGCGGCCGGCGGCGTGACGTCCGGGCTGCCGCCGCCGAAAGGGTAGGCGCCCGCGTCCGTGCCTCCCAGACCCACGCCGATCGCGCGCGAGGAAGCGGTGAGGTGCACGTCGAGGGTGGCCCAGGTCGAGTCCACGAACATCGGCGAGCCGTAGCGCGAGTTGACGTCCTGCCCGTTCAACTGGGACCACGGCGTGCCCGAGCCCGGCTTGCTGCCCGTGTAGCAGCACCACATGAGCGAGCGGTCGCCCGGGGTGCTGGTGAACGAAGGCGTGAAGAACAGGTTGTTGTTCTGGGTGAAGTTCCCGGTGCCGTTGCTCGCGTACTGGGTCTGGCAGCCGTAGTTGGCGACCGCTCCCGCGCGGGTCGAGTAGATGATGTTCGAGGTGATCTCGTTCCCGCTGCCGAGGAACGGCTCGTCGAAGCGCAGCACCTGGCCGCCGGCCCACAGGGTGTTGTGCCGGAGCTGGCTCCCCTCCATCGCGCTCCCGAACCACAGCGCGTTGCCGGAACTGCTCGCGATCACCGAGTTCTCGATGATGGTGCTCCTGAGGTCGTTCTGCACCCAGAGGTACGAGTTCGTCCTGATCACGCACTGGTTCCAGCGGTTGTTCCCCACCGAGCCGGGGAAGCTGCCGGAGCTGCACAACACGCCCCGCACCTCGTGGGTGCCGCTGTCGACGCCGAGCAGCAGGGTGTCGCGCTCGAACAGGTAGTGGCTCGCCGAGTCGCGCAGCACGAACCCGTTCCATGGGTCGGGGTTCGAGTTGTAGTCGTTGGTGGCGTCGAGCTTCCAGAAGTTGTCGCGCAGCGTGTTCCAGCTCGAGTTGTAGAAGATGCGGCCGACGCCGTCGTTGGTGCCGGTCTGCGTGAACGTGCCGACGACGCGGTTCGAGTCGATCAGGCAGTTCTGGGTGTAGCCGCGGATCTTGAACCCGTGCGAGCTGGGGATGGCGCCCAGGTTGATGGTGTTGCCGCGCAGCGTGTCGTACTCGCAGTTCGAGGTGCCCGAAAGCGTCTGGGCGCGGTCGAGCAGGAACGCCACCGTCCCGTTGATCGTGCAGCGCGCGATCGTGCTGTACTTGGCGCCGAAGAAGTCCGCGCCGCCGATGACGCACCGGGCGATCGAGTCGTAGCGGGCCGGGTAGTTGAGCGCGCCCGCGCCGTTGCTGGCCACGCCCTTGACCGTGATGTAGGCCTTCGCGATGTCGATGGCCGCCACGGTGGCCTGGGCGGGGTTCGCGAGGTTGCCGACGTAGGTGATGCGGCTGCCGCTCACGCCGGAGTTCGCGGGCGCGATCCCGGCGCCGTAGGTGCCCGGCAGCACCATGCACACGTCTCCCGCCACCAGGCTGGCGTTGGCCTTGGCGAGACTCCACGGCGAAGAGGCGGAGGTGCCGGAGTTGCTGTCGAGCCCGGAGGGGCTCACGTAGCGCACCGTCGCGAGCGCGGCCGGCGCGAGCGCGAGGGCGAGCGCGAAGGAACCCGCGGCCGCGGGCAGGACGCCGGCCCGATGCCACACGCGGGCGCGAAGGGTGGATGTGAGACGGATCAATGTCGTTCCCTGTCGAGAGGTGGGCGGTTGCCGCGGACCTGGGGCCGCATCTCCATGCAGACCCCATGCCTGCCGGGTTTCGAAGGAGAGGCCAAGGGGCACAAGCACTTGGCGGGCGCCTCCCGGTCGGGAGCCCGTCTCATGGCCCGGACGTAGACCAAAAAACACCAACGGCTGGCAAACTGCAAGGCGATTCGCAGGTGACCCGCGGGGAGCGCGGCGCCGGCCGTCGTGCCCTGTTGAGACTCCGCCCAGGGCCATCCGGTTCCATGAAAACGCAGCGCCGTGCCGGCTCCCCGGCGCCCCGACGCCCCCACCGCGCAACGGCCGGCATCCGCCGCGTCGAGGCGGGCGTGCTCGGCCGACGCCCACCCGGGGCGAAGCCGGGGAGCCGCGCCGCGCCGTCGCGCCCCCGGCCTCGCTGCGACGGGCGCGGGTCTTCGATTAGACTGCGCGCTCGTTTCCGAGACGGTTCCTTCGCCCAGGGGGACGCGTGAACGCCCGACTCGCCCGGATGCTCTACTTCGCCGCCCAGCGCTGGCGCGGCGAGCCCGTGGGCGCCGTGCTGCGCGCGCTCGAGCGGAGCCAGCGCTGGAGCCGCGAGCGGCTGCTCGCGCTCCAGTGGGAACGGCAGCAGGCCCTCTTTCGCCACGCGTTCGAGACGGTGCCCTGGTACCGCGAGCGCTGGTCGGCGCTCGGGCTCACCTCCGGATCCCTGCGGACCCCCGCGGACTGGACGCGGATCCCGGCACTGACCAGACCGGACCTGCAGGCGCATGGCGCCGCGATGCGCTCCGTGCGCGGGCCACGCGGGCTCACGGCCGCGACCTCGGGCTCCTCGGGCACGCCCGTGGCGGTCTACCGCAGCCATCTCTCGTGGGCGCACGCGCACGCCAACGTGTTCCGCGGCTGGCGCTGGCACGGCGTGGACGCCGGCGACCCCTACGCCTACTTCTGGGGCGTGCCGCTCGACCCCGAGGGCCGCGGTCTCGCCGCGCGCAAGGACCGCTTCTTCAATCGCGTGCACTGCTCGGCGTTCAACCTGAGCGCCGAGGCCGCGCGCGCGAGCTACCAGCGGCTCCGCGCGCGGCCGGTGCGCTTCGCCTTCGGCTACCCTTCGGCGCTCGCCCACTTCGCGGACGAGGTCACCGCGCAGGACCTCGACGGCCGCGCGCTGGGCTGGAGGGTGGCCATCACGTCGGCCGAGGCGCTGCGGCCGCACCAGCGCGAGCGCATCGCCACGGCGTTCGGCTGCCCGGTGGTGGACAGCTACGGCTGCGCCGAGGCCGGCGTCGCGGGCTTCGAGTGCGAGCAGCTCGGCATGCACGTGCCGGTCGAGTCGGTGATGGTCGAGTCCGTGCCCGTGGAGGGTGACCTGCACGAGGTGCTGCTCACCGACCTCCACAACCTGAGCCAGCCGCTGCTGCGCTACCGCGTCGGCGACCTGGTCGAACCCGTGCAGGACGGCGCGGCGTGTCCCTGCGGCCGCGGGCTCCCGCTGCTCGGGCAGCTCACCGGCCGCGCCGGCGACACGATCGAGCTGCCGGACGGGCGCCGCGTCAACGCCAACCAGCCCTCGTACGTCTTCAAGAAGCACGGCAGGTCGGGCGCCGTGCGCGAGTACCAGTTCGTGCGGTTCGCCGGCCGCGTCGAGCTGCGTGTCACCGCGGGGCCGGCGTGGAGCGAGGCGACCGCCGGGGAGATCCGCGCCGAGGTCGCACGCGTGCTCGGCATCGCGGTCGAGGTGCGCGTGGTGCCGCGCTTCGAGCGACGCGGGCGCGGCAAGCACCGCGACTTCGTGACGGCGGAGGAGATCGGCGAGTAACGGCGCCGCGGGTCGCGCTCAGGCGTGCGCGGGCTCGCGGGCCGGGACCGCGCGGAACGTGAATCCCCCGTCGCGGAAATCCACCTCGACGGTCTGCCCCGGCTTGAACTCCCCCTTCAGCAGCCTCAGCGCGAGCGGGTTCTGCACGCGGCGCTGGAGCGCGCGCCTGAGCGGGCGCGCGCCGAAGTTCGGGTCGTAGCCTTCCTCGGCGAGCGCGTCACGCGCCGCGCCGGTGAGCTCGAGGCCGAGCTCGCGGTCGGCGAGCATGCGGCGCAGGCCCTCGGCGTGCAGGTCCACGATCTCCCGCAGGTGCTCGCGCGTGAGCGCGTGGAAGATCACGATCTCGTCCACGCGGTTCAGGAACTCGGGCCGGAAGTGCCCGTGCAGCGCGCGCTCCACCAGACGCTCGACCTGCTGCGTGTCCTGCGCCCCCGCCTCGAGGATGAACTGCGAGCCGAGGTTCGAGGTCATGATCACCAGCGTGTTCCGGAAGTCCACGGTGCGGCCCTGCCCGTCGGTGAGGCGCCCGTCGTCCAGGAGCTGGAGCAGCACGTTCAGGACCTCGGCATGCGCCTTCTCGATCTCGTCGAGCAGGAGGACCGCGTACGGGCGCCGCCGCACCGCCTCGGTGAGCGCGCCGCCCTCCTCGTAGCTGACGTAGCCCGGGGGCGCTCCGATCATGCGCGCCACGGTGTGCTTCTCCTGGTACTCCGACATGTCGAGCCGCACCATGGCGCGCTCGTCGTCGCACAGGAACTCGGCGAGCGAGCGCGCCAGCTCCGTCTTGCCCC
>CAYHRW010000051.1:9387-14223 GCA_964359105.1 uncultured bacterium | reverse complement strand
TCACCGGCGACTTCCTGCTGCGCGAGAGTTCGGCCGCGCAGCCGGGGGCGCCGGGAGCCCTGATCCCTCAGGCGCTGCCGCTCGACGTGGTGATCCACGACCACCTGCCGTACCTCCTCACACGATTCGGCGTCGCGGACGTGAATACCGCCGCGCGCGTGCTGGGAGCGGTCGAGACCGCCGTTCTCGCCTGGCTCGCGGTGGGGCTGGTCCGCTCGCTCACGCTCCGCGGGGCGCCGGCGCTCGCGATCGCGAGCATCGTGTTCTTCGGCGGCTCGCTCGCTCTCTTCACCGGGTACGACAAGGCCTTCTCGGAGCTCGTGCTCGTGGCGGTCGCGACCGGGGTCTTCGGCGTTCGCGCGCTGCGCGATGGCTCGGGGGTCATCGCGCTGGGCGCGCTCGCGGCACTCGCGGTCCTGCTCCACCGCTCCGGGCTTGCGCTCCTGCCTGCGGTCGCGGTGCCGATGGTCGTGGGCCTGGGGGCGCAGGCGCGGCCGCGACGCCTCGCCAACGTCGTGGGTGTGGCATTGCCGCTCCTCGCGCTGGCGATGACGCTGCCCCGCATCGTGGACACGTTCGTGCGATTCGATCTGCCGACGAACCTCGCGCCCGAGGACGTGCGGCAGGCTGGCGCGTGGTGGCGGGCTGCCTTCGCGCCAGTGAGACTCGCGGACATCGCCAATGTCATCGTCATGCTCGCACCCGTCTCGCTCGCGCTTCCCGCGCTCGTGGCGGCACGGGGCCGCGGCGGGAACGGCGTGCGTGCGCAACGCCTCTGGCTCCTCACGCTGGTGCTCCCGATCCTCGTGCTGCTCCTCGCCGACCACCCGCCGCAGGGGTTCTTCCGGGACTGGGACGTGTTCGCCGCGCCGGCCGCGCTGCTGTCGATCGCGGTCGCGATCGCGGTGGGGAAGGTGCTGGCCGGGGCCCCGCACCACGGCTGGCTCGCGGTTGCTGTGGCGCTGGCGGCCGCGGCGCCTTCGCTGCAATGGGTGGCGCTCCAGGCCGATTCCGTCCGCGGGCTGGAGCGCGCGCGGGCGTTCGTCGCCGAGCACCCGGTGCGTGCGCCGGCAGAGCGCGGAAGGACCTGGGCATTCCTCGCCTCGCGCGCCTGGCAGCAGCACGACCTCGATCGCGTGGTGGAGTACGCCGGGCGGGCCGCGCAGACCTCGCCCAGCACCTACGTCCTCACGCTGTGGGCCACGGCGGAGGAACTGCGCGGCGGCTTCGCGGCCGCGCGCCCCCTCTACCGGCGCGCGCTCGCCGCGGACCCCACGGATTGGAGAAACTGGCTCGGCCTCGCCAGCGCGTCGCTCGGCCTCGGTGACCACGAAGAGGCGCGCCGCGCGGTCCAGCGGTCGCTCCAGCTCCATCCCCACAACCCGTACGCGGACGAGCTCCTCGCTCGCGCCAGCCGTCTCGCGCGAGACGGTGCGCGATCCCCCGCGCGGCCGGGAGACCAGCATGCGCCCTGATCCGAGACGCTCCCGGGCCAGACGCAGATCCGACCATGCGTCCGGCGCCGGAGCCCCGCCAGCGGCCGCCGACCCGGCCGCCCCCCGGACCCACCCTGCGGGCGGGTACCCCGCGCTCGCGCTGTGGCGGGTCCTCGTCCTGCTCGCCGCCGTGCGCGCGCTCTTCACCTTCGTGCCGACGATGTGGGGCTGGGGCTTCAACCTGCAGCGCTTCCTCTCGCCGGCGTGGGCGTGGCTGCCATGGCTCGTCGCGGCCGCGGCGCTGGCGCCGGCGCTCGCGCGGCGCGCGGCGCCCGTGCTCGCGCGCGCGGGCGAGGCGGCGATGCGCGCCCCGGCGCGCGCCACCGCCGCCTGGGTGACGTTCGCCGTGCTCCTGGTCGGGCTCATGCCCGACCGCGTGCGCTTCGTCGGCGACTTCCTGCTGCGTCAGGGCACGGTGGAGGAGCAGATCCGCCCGGGCGGACTCTTCCCCCAGGCGCTGCCGCTGGACATCCTGCTCCACGTGCGGCTGCCCGCCGCGCTGGCGGACCTGGGTCTGCTCGACGCGAACGGTGCGGCGCGCCTGCTGGGCGCGCTCGAGGCGGCGTTGCTCGCCGCGCTTGCGGTGGCGTTCGCGCGCGCGCTCGCGTTGCGCGGTGTGGCCTCGCTCGCAGCCACGGCGGTGGTGTTCTTCGGCGGCGCCCTCGGGCTCTACACCGGCTACAGCAAGTCGCTGGGTGAGCTGGTGCTGGTGGCGGCGGCGATCGCGGTCTTCGGGCTGCGCGCGCTGCGCGAGGGCCGCGGGCTCTTCGCGCTCGGCGCGGCGCTCGCGGTGGCCGCGCTGCTCCATCGCTCGGCGCTGGGCTTTGTGCCCGCCGCGCTCGTGGCGTTCGCGCTCGCCGCGCGCGCGCCGGCGCCCGCGGCCGCGCCGCTCTGGCGCCGGCCCGCGACCTGGGCGGCGCTCGCGCTGCCTTCGGCCGCGTTCGCGCTCGGGCTGCCGCGCATGCTCGCCACCTTCGCGCACGGCGACGCGCCGGTGCATTTCGCCTCGGCCGAGGTGAGAGCGCAGGGCGGTCTGCTGCGCGCCGCGCTGTCGGCCGTGCACCTCGCCGACGTCCTGAATCTGGTCGCGATCCTCGCCCCGCTGGCCCTCGCGATCCCGGCGCTGGCGATCGGCTTCGGCCGCCGGCTGCCGCGCGCCCGCGAGCTGGCGTTCCTGGTGGTCCTGGCGCTGCCGTTCACCGCGCTGCTCGCGACGGTGCATCCCGCCCAGGGGATGTTCCGCGACTGGGACTCCTTCGCCGAGGCCGGCATCACGCTCTCGCTCGTGGCCGCGTGGCTAGTCGGCGAGGCGCTGCGCGCCGCGCCCGCGTACGCGTGGGTCGGCGTCGCCGCCGCGCTCGCCGCGGCCGCCCCCGGCGTGCAATGGCTCGCGCACCAGGCCGACGTGGACCGCGGGCTCGCGCGCGTGCGCGCGTTCCTCGACGAGCCGCCGCGCCGCAGCGAGGCCGAGCGCGGCAAGACCTGGGACTACCTCGGAGTGCGGACCTTCCGCCTCGAGCGCTGGCAGGCCGCGCGCGAGGCGTTCGCGCACGCCGCCGAGACCCAGCCGAGCCCGCGCATCCTCACGCAGTGGGCGATGGCCGCGACGCAGGCCGGCGACCTCGCCGAGGCGCAGCGCGTCTACCGGCGCGTGCTCGAGAGGGACCCTGACAGCCGCGTCGGCTGGCTCGGGCTGGGCGCGGTCTCGTCGCGGCTCGGCGACTTCGCCGAGGCGCGACGCGCGCTCCAGGAGTTGATCCGGCGCGACCCCGACAACGCCGACGCGCGGCAGACCCTCCAGCAGATCGAGCGCATGGAGCAGGCGCGCAGGGACAGCGCGGGGAGGTAGGGAACGAGGAGCACTGCGGCCGCGCCGCCCGCCTACCTCCGCTTCATCTCCACCGCCTCGCGCAACTTCTCCACCCACGCGCTGCCGGGCTCGCGCGCCGCGAACTCATCCGCTCTCCGCTGCGCCTCGTCGCGGCGCCCGACGCGCGCCAGGAGCAGCGCGCGGTCGTAGAGCGCCGCGTCGTACACCGCGTCCTCGGGTCGCACCGCCGCCAGCTGGGCGATGGCCTCGAGCCTCAGGCCGCGCTCCCGCAGCGGGTCGGGCTCCGCCGCGGCCTCGAGCGCCAGCGTCACCCCCAGTCCGAGGTGCGCCTCGGCGCTGTGGACGCCGCGCTCGATGACGTCCCGGTAGCCGCGCTCGGCGCGGGCGTAGCGGCGGCGCGCGAGATCGAGGTGGGCGAGCGCCACGGCGAGGCGACCGTCGCGAGGGTGGCGCTCGCGAGCACGCTCCAGCAGCGCGGCGGCCCGGCCGGCGAGCGCGGCGTCGGCCGCGGGGTCGGACACCGCGGCGGGCTCGCCGGTGAGCGCGGAGCGGAAGCGCAGCTCGCCGGTCATGAACCCGAGCCGGCCGGCGACCAGCGCGCGTGCGGCCGCGACGTCCGGGTCTTCGGGCAGGCCGGTGAGCGGCCGGGGCGGCGCGAGCAGCGAGAAGCCGGCGACCGCGGCGAGGGCGAGCATCAGACCGAGGAACGCCAGCACCGGGAGCGCGCGCCACTTCAGGCGGCGCTCGATCTCGGGGACCGGCGGGACGGGGAAGGGGATGGGTTCGGGCACTGGGTCCTCGCCGGGCATCGTAGAGGGCGCTCGCGGCCGCTTCAACTCATTGCCCGCCTGCGGGCTTCCTGATAGGTTGGCGCCCGCGCCGAACCCAACGGACCCACCCGATCCACGCAGCGCGTGGGTGCCCGGTGGGTACGCGGTGGGTGCACCAGCGGGGGCCGCGGCGGGTGCTTCGACCCCACGCCACGCCAGTCCGGGCCAGGAGCGTTCCTTCGCATGGCCGTCGTACGGTTCCTCCAGGTTTCCGATTTCCACCTCGGCCGCCCCTTCGGCAGCCTGCCCGCCGAGCGTCGCTCCGACCGCCGCCGCGACCAGCGCCGCGCGCTCGAGCTGGCGGTGCGGCTCGCGATGGAGCGCGGCGTCCACGCCATCCTGCTGCCCGGCGACCTGTTCGACATGGAGTGGGTGGACGCGGACACGCTCGCCTTCGCGGTCGAGGCCTTCAAGGTGAGCGGCTGCCCGCCGGTGTTCGTCGCGCCGGGCAACCACGACCCGTACTCCGACGCGAGCCCGACCTGGAGCCCGAGCCTGATGCGCGCGCGCGGCTGTCCGTGGCCGGAGCACGTCCACGTGTTCACCACCGTGGAGTGGAGCGCGCGGCCGCTGCCGGGCATGGAGTCGGTGCGCGTCTGGGGGCGCTGCGCGATCGCGGGCGTGGCCTCGGCCGAGCGCCCGCTGGCGCCCGAGGCCGTGGCGCGCGTGGAGCGTGCCT
>CAYHRW010000051.1:0-9287 GCA_964359105.1 uncultured bacterium | reverse complement strand
GGGCGGAGCGAACGTCGCGGTGTTCCACGGCTCGCGCGAGGGGTTCCTGCCGCCGGGGCAGAAGAGCTGGGCGCCGTTCTCGGACGACGAGGCCTGGCGCTCGCCGTTCGACTACCTCGCGGTCGGCCACATCCACACCGCGCAGCGCCTGCAGGGCGACGGCGCCGTGCGCCTCGCCTACGCGGGCGCGGCGATCGGGCTCGACTTCGGCGAGCTGGGCACGCACGGGTGCTGCGAGGTGCGGCTGACGGTGGGCGAGGGGCGCCCGGGCGCGGAGCTGGAGTTCATCGAGCTCGACCGGCGCCAGGTCTTCGAGGTCGCCGCGGACGCCACCGGCTGCGGCTCCGCCGAGCAGGTGGAGCGCCGGATTGCCAAGGCGCTCGACCAGGTCGGCGCGAGCGAGCAGGACATCGTCACGGTGCGGCTCGCGGGCCGGCTCGGGCGCGGCGTGCGCTACGCGGGGCCGGGACCGGAGCTCAGGCCCCGCGCCTTCCACCTGCGCGTGGACACGCGCGGCCTGCGTCCCGACTACGACCTGGACGCGCTGCGCACGGGCGACGGCGGCAGCACCGAGGAGCGCTTCGCGCGCTCCCTGCTCGCGCAGCTCGACGCCGAGCAGGATCCCGCGCGCCGCGCCGAGATCGAAGGCGCGCTCTACTACGGGCTCGACGCGTTCCGGCTCCACGAGGTCACGCCCGCCTACGAGGAGCTGGGCGGATGAAGCTCCTCCGGCTCAAGGCCGACGGCTTCGGTGCGCTCCGGGGTGAGTACTCGTTCGACCCCGACAAGGTGACGCTGGTCGTGGATCGCAACGAGACCGGCAAGTCCAGCCTGCTCTCGGCGATCGGCGCGGCGCTCTACGGGCTCGAAGGCGACCGCCGCAGCCACCGCGTGCTCACGCCGCTCGAGCGCTGGCGGCCGTGGGACGGCGGCAGCTACCGGGTCGAGCTGGACTTCGAGAGCGACGGCGAGAGCTTCACCGTGCGCCGGGACTTCGAGCGCGGCACGGTCGAGGTGTGGAACGCGCGCGGCCAGGAGGTCACGCCCGAGTTCCGCGAGGGCAAGGACGAGTTCCCGGTGGGGAAGAAGCTGTTCGGCCTCGACGCCGACGAGTTCGAGAAGTGCGCGCTGGTGCGCCAGCACGAGCTGGATCTGGTGGTGCCGGCCGACGAGAAGGCGCGCCGCGCCACCACGCTCCACGCGCGGCTCGAGAACGCGGCCGACACGCGCTGCGGCGACACCAACGCGGCCGAGGCGCTCCAGGTGCTCCAGGGCGCGGCGCGCAAGTACACGTGCGCCGAGCTGGAGTTCACCGGCACGATCGAGACCGCGATCCAGCGCCTCGACCTGAAGCTCGGCACGCTGGGCACCGAGCTGAACACGCTCGAGCACGACCTGGCGCAGGCGGCCGGCCCGCTCGCGGAGCTGGCGCGGCTCGCCGACGAGGAGCAGGCCTCGCGCACCGCGCTCGACCGGCTCGAGGCCGAGCGCCGCGCGGGGGCGGCCGCCGAGCTCAAGCGCTCGCTCGCCGAGATCGAGGAGCAGGAGCGCTCGCTCGCCCTGCTCCGCGCCGAGGCGGAGCCGCTCGCGGCGGCCGCGCACCTCCCGGCGAACGCCGAGGCCGACCTGCGCGAGACCATCGCGCGCCACGCCGAGGCCCGGCGCAACCTCGAGACGCTCGAGGCGCGGCGCCGCGAGGAGCAGGCGCGCGAGCGGCGCGAGCTCGAGGCGGCGGTCGAGAGCCTCAAGGCCTACGCCGGCTGCGGGCCCGAGGACGCGGACCGGCTGGTGGCGCTGGCGGCGGAGGTGCGGCGCGTCGCCGAGGAGGAGGGCCGCCTCCACGGCGCGATGGGCGGGCTCGAGGAGACGCTCACCGCGAAGGGCTACGACCCGGCGCGCATCGAGACCCTCACCGGGCGCTTCGCCGCGCTCGACGAGGCGCAGCAGAAGCTGCTCGCCGGGCAGGCGCAGCTCGCGCTCGCCTACCAGACCGACGTGGCGCGGCTCGAGACCGCGCGCACCGCGCACTCGGAGACGCTGCGCGAGATCGACGCCGCGCGCAGCGCGCGCCGGCTCCCCGGGCTGATCGTGGCCGCGCTCGGCGCGGGCGCAGCGGTGGCGGGTGGCACGGCGGTCGTGATCCAGGCCGAGCCACGGGTGTGGGCGCCGCTGCTGGCGGGCGGCAGCGTGCTGCTCGCTATCGGGCTCGCGCTGCTGGCGGGTGGATCGGGCGCGCGGCGCAAGGAGCGCGAGACCGCGCTGCGCGGGCTCACCGACGCGCAGCGGCAGCTCAACCAGCTCAAGACCCGCCGCGCCGAGAGCGAGGTGGGGCTCGCCGAGCTGGCGCGCGCGCTCGGCTACCGCGACGGGGTCGAGCTGATGCGCGACTGGAACGAGCACCAGCGCCTGATGGAGGAGAGCGGCCCGGTGCTGCGCGCGCAGGAGCAGCTCTCCACGCTCGAGGGCCGGCGCCGCGCCGCCTTCGCCGACGTGCGCGCGGTGCTCGACCGCGCGGGCGGCGGCCCGCCGGACCCCGCGCACCTCCAGCGCGTGGCCGCCGGCATCCGCCATCTCACCGCCGTGCGCCAGCGCCTCGGGGAGCTCGACCGGAGCTGGTCGTGGATCGACGACGAGAAGCGCGTCGCCGAGGCCACGGTGGCCGGGCTGCACGAGCGCGCGGTGCGCATCCTGCAGTCGGCCGGGCTCGCCTACGACCCCGAGAAGCCGTGGGCGGAGCAGGTGCAGGAGCTGGCGGAGCGCGCGAAGGGCCGGACGCGCTGGCAGCTGCTCACCGACGAGCTGATCCCGCAGGCCGAACGGCGTCTGCCGCCCGCGCCCGCGGTCGCCGACCTGCGCCGCCAGCTCGCCGCGATCGAGGCCGAAGCGGGCGGCGCGCTGCCCGAGCCGCCGGCCGAGCCGCGCCCCGCGTTCGACATCGAGCGGGACGCGAAGCGCCATCGCGAGCTGCTCGAGCTGATCCAGCGCCGGCGCGCGGACCTGAGGGTCGAGGTCGAGGACGTGGTGAAGCGCGCGAACGCGGCGCGGCCGGAGCTGCTCGCGCAGCAGGAGCGCGTCGAGCGCGCGCTCGAGCGGGCCCGGCGCTTCAAGCGCGCGGTCGAGCTGGCGTGCGCCACCATCCAGGGCGTGGCGCTCGAGACCCACCGGCGCTGGGCGGAGTTCCTGAACCGGCGCGTGGCCCAGCTGCTCGAGACCGTGGGCACGCAGGTCGAGGACCTGCGCTTCGGCGAGGACCTCGACTTCTCGGTGAAGCTCTGGAACGGGCAGCAGATCGCGCGCGGCAAGGCGGTGCTCCAGCTCTCGGCCGGCGCGCGCGACCAGCTGTGGCTGGCGATCCGGCTGGCGATCAGCGAGTACCTGTCGCGCCCCGGCTGCCCGCTGCCGCTGCTCATGGACGACGTGTTCGCCACCAGCGACGACGAGCGCGCGCGCGCCGGCATGAGGCTCCTGATCGAGTACTTCGCGCGCCAGCACCAGGTGATCCTCGCGACCTGCCACCGCCACCGTCACGAGAAGCTGGCCGCGCTCGACCCCGAGCTGTGGGCCGCGCAGGTGCACTGGCTCGACGCCCGCGCGGCGAGCCTGTCGCGGTAACACCGTCCCCGGGCCGCTCCCGTCACGACCAGGAGGATGAGATGCGCTCCCTTCCCCGGCTGCTGCGGTCCCTCGCGCTGGTGTCCCCGATGCTGGCGCTCGCCCTGCCGCTCGCGCCGCCTGCTCGCGCCGCCGAACCGGCTGCCCCCGCGCGCATCACCGGCTTCCGCGCCGCGGACGCCGGGGCGGAGCGCGCGCGCGAGGCGGCGGCGTGCGCGGTGCCGAAGGCCGATTCGCTCCGCCGCCACCTGCGCATCCTGACCGCGGAGCCCCACGTCGCCGGCACCCCCGCCGACCGCGCCACCGCGGAGTACGTGCGCGACCGGCTGGCGTCGTGGGGCTGGGACGCGAGGATCGAAGCCATCCCGGTGTGGCTCAACTACCCGAAGCTGTCGCGCCTCGAGCTGGTCGAGCCCGCGCGCGAGCTGCTGGCGGTGCGCGAGCGCGGCGTGGCGTGGGACAAGGACGCCTACGACGGGCGCGTGTTCGACGCGTTCCACGGCTACGGCGCCGCGGGCGACGTCACCGCGCCGGTGGTGTACGCCAACTACGGCGACATGGACGACCTGAAGAAGCTCGCCGAGCTCGGCATCGAGGTGAAGGGCAAGATCGTGCTGGTGCGCTACGGGAAGATCTTCCGCGGGCTCAAGGTCAGGAACGCCGAGCGCGCGGGGGCGGCGGGCGTGGTCATCTACAGCGACCCGCTCGACGACGGCTACGACAGGGCCGATCCGTACCCGCGCGGCCAGGCACGCCCCGAGGACGCGATCCAGCGCGGCAGCGTGCAGTTCCTCTCCGAGGGTCCGGGCGATCCGACCACGCCGGGCTGGGCCTCGCGCGAGGGCGGCAGGCGGCTCGCGGGCTCGCAGGCGGCGGGCGTGCCGAAGATCCCGTCGCTGCCGATCTCCTACGGCGAGGCGCAGAAGATCCTGCTCGCGCTCGAGGGCCCGGTGGTGCCCGCGGGCTGGCAGGGCGGGCTCGCGTTCACCTATCACGTCGGGCCGGGCCCGGCGAAGCTTCACCTCGAGACCGGGCACGACTACGCGGTGCGCCCGATCTGGAACGTGGTCGCGACGCTGAAGGGTCGCGAAGCGCCCGACCAGTGGGTGATCGGCGGGAACCACCGCGACGCCTGGACCTTCGGCGCGGTGGACCCCAACAGCGGCACGATCGCCATGCTCGAGATGGCGCGCGCGCTCGGCGAGCTGGCGAAGACCGGCTGGCGCCCGCGCCGCACCCTCATGCTGTGCTCGTGGGACGGCGAGGAGTACGGGCTGCTGGGCTCGACCGAGTGGGCCGAATCACACGCCGAGGAGCTGGCGAAGAAGGCGGTGGCCTACGTCAACGTGGACGCCGCGGTCTCGGGGAAGGAGTTCGGCGCCGGCGGCAGCCACGCGCTGCGCGACCTGCTCGCCGAATCACTGGGCGAGGTGGCCGACCCGGGCCAGGGCGTGCCGCTCCAGAAGAGCTGGAGCGATCGCCTGTTCAGCGCGCAGCGCGCCGACTGGGCGCGCCAGAACCGCGAGCGGCGCTGGCGCGGCGAGCCCGAGCGGCCGTTCGAGCCGGATCTGTCGCCGCTCGGCAGCGGCTCCGACTACACCGCGTTCGAGGACCACCTCGGCATCCCGTCGCTGAACCTGGGATTCGACGGGCTGCACGGCACCTACCACGCGATCTACGACGACTTCGAGTACATGGACCGCGTCGTGGACCCGGGCTACCCGTACCACCTGGCGCTCACGCAGGTGTGGACGCGCGTCATGCTCCGGCTCGCCGAGGCCGAGGCCCTGCCGCTGCGCTTCTCCAACACCGCGCGCTTCGTGCTGGACGAGCTGCAGGCGATCGAGGAGCGGGTGGACGACGCGAACGCGGGCCAGGCCGACTCGATGAAGCTGCTGCGCGCGGACCTGAAGCCGGCGCGGGACGCGGCGGCGCGCCTGCGCGACGCGGCGCGCGCGCTCGAGCTGCGCGCCGGCGCCGCGCGCGGCGGCGGCGGGAGCCGCGCGGGGATAAACGCCGCGCTGATGACGGCCGAGCGCGAGCTGCTGGGCGCCGGGCTGCCGGGGCGCGCGTGGTTCAGGAACGAGATCTACGCGCCGGGCTTGAACACCGGCTACGCCGCGGTGCCGCTGCCGCGGCTCGGGCAGGCGGTGCTCGACCGGGACCCGGCCGCGCTCGCCGCAGGGGTCGCGCCGATCGCGCAGGCGCTCGAGCGCGCGGCGGCGGTGCTGGAGAGGGTGAAGTAGGAGGCGATGGCCGCGCGATGATCAGCGCAGCACGCACGCGCGCGCGGTGAGCACCTGCCCCGCGCGCGTGAGACGCACCACGTAGACCCCGGCGCCGAGCTGAGACGCGCCGAGCGCGAGCGCGTGGCTCCCCGCGCCAAGTGAGCCCACCTCGCGCGCGGCGAGGCGGCGGCCTGCGAGGTCGAACAGTTCGAGCGTGGCGGACCCGGACCCACCTTCGGTGGGTGCCCCGGTGGGTGCCCCGTCGTCGGGCAGGGTGAACCAGACCACGAGCGCGTCGGACGCCGGATTCGGCCGCGCGCCGGCCAGCGCGAAGCCCGCCGCGCCGTCGGGCACCGCGACCCAGACCTCGCCGGCGTGCGCTGCGGCGCCGCCCGAGGCGATCGCGAGCCGGTAGCCGTAGCGCGCCCCGGGCGTCACGTCGCGGTCCTCGTACGCGACCATGCCCGACCCGTCGGGCAGCGCGCGCGCGATCGCGCCCCACGCGGAGCCGGGCTTGCAGCGCTCGATGGTGACCGGCGCGCCGCTCGCGACGTTCCAGCGCAATCGCACGCGCTCGCGCGTGGCGTCGGCGCTCACCAGCGACGCGAGCGCGGCGACCACGCCGTTCGAAGTCACGCGCGCGGCGTAGATGTCGCCGGCGTTGCCCGCGCGCTGGTCCTGCCACGCCACGATCGCTCCGGCCGCGCCATCGCTCGCGACGACCGGCACGCTCTGGTCGCCCGTCGCGGTGCAGATCGCCACGCCGCTGACGGGCCAGCCCGGGACGATGCCGCCCGCGCCGGTGACGTGCTGGGCGTAGATGTCGGCGCCGGCGCCGCGAGCGTCGGTCCACGCGACGATCGCGCCCCCGCCGCCGTCGGCCACCGCGACCGGCTCGAGCTGCTCGCCCGCCGCGTTGCACAGTGCGGCGCCGCTCGCGGGCCAGCCGGCCGCGATGGTGCCGCCGCCCTGCACGTGCTGGGCGTAGATGTCGGCGCCGCCGCCGCGCAGGTCGCTCCACACCACGAGCGCGCCACCCGACCCGTCGGCCACCGCGACCGGGCGCGCGTCGCCCACGACCGCGGTCGAGAGCGGCACGCCGTCCGCGATCCAGCCGGGGTAGAGCGCGCCCGCGTCGGTGACGCGCACGGCGTAGGTCCCGGGCGACACCGCGCGCGCGTCGAGCCATGCCGCGACCGCGCCGCTCGCTCCGTCCGCCGCCAGCGCCAGGTGGTTCTGGTCGCCCGCGCTCGTGCACAGCGGCACCCCGGTGGCGAGCCAGCCCGCGGCGATGGTCCCGGCGCCGGTCAGGTGCTGGGCGTAGAGGTCGGCCTCGGCCCCCGCCCCGCCATCGCGGAAGTCGCGCCAGGCGACGATCACACCGGACCCGCCGTCGGGGATGAGCACCGGGTCGGTCTGGTCGCCGGATGCGCTGCTCGCGGCGCGGCCGTTGATCGGCCATCCCGGCAGCAGGTCGCCGCGGGAGTCGAAGCGCACCAGGTAGACCTTCACCACCGAGCCGGCGCGGTAGTCGGCCCACGCCACGATCGCGCCGCCCGCGCCGTCCGGCACCACCGATGGCGCGAACTGGTCGCCGGGCGCGTTGCAGACGGCGAGCCCGCCGGCCGGCCAGCCCGGCCCGATGGCGCCCGAGGCGAGCACGTGCTGCAGGTAGATGTCGGGCACGCCGTCGCGCGGGTCCGACCACGCGATGAAGGCGCCGCCCGCGGCGTCACTCGCGATCGCCGGCTGCGTCTGCTCGCCGGCTGCGCTGCAGACCGCCGCGCCGCTCACGGGCCAGCCCGCGACGCGCTGGCCGGTGCCGTCCAGGCGGGCCAGGTAGAGGTCGTAGTCCACGCCGCCGCGCAGGTCCTTCCAGCCCACCAGCGCGCCGCCCGCGCCGTCGGCGGTCATGAACGGCGCGCGCTGGATGAAGAACGCGTCGCTGACGACCGGCACCCCGTTCGCGGTCCACGCGGTGTCGGCCGTCGCCGCCGCGCGGGCGTCGGGACCGAGCGCGGCGGAGAGCACGAGCGCAACGACGGGCGCCGCAAAGGCGCGGTGAAGGCGCATGGGAAGCTCCGGGGCCGGGGGAAAGCGCACGAGATGATACGACACGCCGCACCCGATGCGGAACGCCGGCGCTTCGGCGCCGCGTCGAGATGGAGTGCCTGCGCTATGATGCCCCGGTCCGGAGCAGCGCCGCTGCGACATGCGACGCGCCGGCCGACCGGTCAGCGGAGGGGTTCCATGAGACGTGCTCTCGCGGCTTGCCTGATCCTCGTCGCGCTCGTTCTCTGCGGATGCAGCAAGCGCGGGCGCGTGGTCGTTCCCGAACCCGCGGCCCGCATGAAGGGCATCACGCTCACGCCGCGCAGCTTCTCGGACGCCGACTTCGCGGAGTTCTGGCAGAGGGCGAAGCTGGCGGGCCCGGTGGTCACCTGGGGCGGCGACTGGGCAGAGCTCGCCGACACGGTCGCGGGCGGGCCCAAAGTGACGACCGAGGTGGCGCTGGCCAACCAGCTCGTGCCGATCGTCGAAGCCCAGTTCTTCTCGCAGGCCTCCGGCGCGCTGCTGCGCCCGCTCGATGTCGCGAACTGGGCGGCGTACAAGCGCAGCGCGGCGCGGTTCGCGAGCACGTACCACCCGGCCTACCTGGGGTTCGGGATCGAGGTCAACGTGCTCTACGAGAAGTCACCCGCGGACTTCGACGCCTTCGTCCCGTTCTTCGCCGAGGTGGCCGACACGGTGAAGGCGGTCTCCCCGGGCACGAAGGTGTTCACCATCTTCCAGCTCGAGCTGATGAAGGGGCTCGGCGGCGGCCTGTTCGGCGGCGTCAACGACACGACGCGCGCGGAGTGGGCGCTGCTCGACCGGTTCCCGGGCTCGGACCTGGCCGCGTTCACCACCTACCCGGCGCTGGTCTTCCACGACCCCGCCGAGATCCCCGACGGCTACTACGCGCAGATCGCAGCGCATACCACGAAGCCGGTCGTGTTCACCGAGATCGGCTGGCACAGCGCGGCGGTCCCGGTGGGCTGGGAGAGCTCGGAAGAGGAGCAGGGCCGGTTCGTGACCCGGTTCTTCGAGCTGACGGCGGGCCTCGATCGCAGGTTCGCGGTGTGGAGCTTCCTCTACGACCAGGTGGCGCCGGTGCCGTTCGACAGCATGGGGCTCATCCGCCCCGACGGGGTCACGAGGCCCGCGTGGACCCAGTGGTTGGCGGCGCCGTAGCGGGGTGGTCCCGATCATGCCCGAGATGCGGGGGGCGTCGCGCCGCGGGCCCCAGCGCAGGAGGGTCCCCGTGATGGCGTCGAGCGCCGCGAGGTACGACCTCGGCTGCCAGTCATGAAGGCTGGTGAAGTCCCCCCGGCGTAGACGGCGTTGCCGCCCGTGGCCAGCGCGCCGACGATGCCGTAGACCCTGGGGTCGAAGGCCGTGGCCCTG
>CAYHRW010000050.1:0-14326 GCA_964359105.1 uncultured bacterium | reverse complement strand
CTCACGCGGGGTTGGCCTTCTTCGCCACCAGGTAGCTCGGCAGCAGGGTGTCCACGTAGCGGTGGAGCACCCGCTTCACCTCGTCGGCGGTGGGCTGCTCGAGCGCCTCCCGCGCCATCGCCTGCGCGGCGTCGAAGCGCACGCTGCGGATCGCGGACTTCACGCGCGGCAGGTCGAAGCACGCCATCGAGAGCTCGTCCACGCCCATGCCGAGCAGCAGGATGGCGTTCTTCGGGTCGCCCGCCATCTCGCCGCACACCCCGACCCAGTGGCCGGCGGCGTGCCCGGTCTCGATGGTGTGGCGGATGCTGCGCAGCACCGCCGGGTCGAGCGGCTCGTAGAGGTGCGCCAGCCGTTCGTTGTCGCGGTCCATGGCGAGCGTGTACTGGGTGAGGTCGTTGGTGCCGATCGAGAAGAAGCTGGCGTCCCGGGCCAGCACGTCGGCCATCCACACCGCGCTCGGGGTCTCGATCATGAGCCCGATCTCGAGGTCCGGGTCGTGGGGCACGCCGGCCCGGCGCAGCTCCGCGCGCGCCGCGCCGCACAGCTCGATGGCGCGGCGCAGCTCGTCGCGGTTCGACACCATCGGGAACATCATGCGCGCCTTGCCGTGGACGCTGGCGCGGTAGATGGCGCGCAGCTGGGCGCGGAACACATCCGGGAACTCGAGCGCGAAGCGGATGCCGCGCCGGCCCAGGAACGGGTTGTTCTCGTGGACGGCGCCGAGATACGAGGCCACCTTGTCCCCGCCCAGGTCCATGGTGCGCAGGATCACCGGGCGCGGGTTCATGCGCTCGAGCACGTCGCGGTAGGCCTGGTACTGCTCTTCCTCGCTCGGCAGCTGGAGCCGGTTCAGGTAGAAGAACTCGGTGCGGAACAGCCCCACGCCGTCGGCGCCCACGCTGAGCGCGCGGTCCACCTCGCCGGGCAGCTCGATGTTCGCGCCCAGCTCCATGCGGTGGCCGTCGAGCGTGACCGCCGGCTCGGCCTGGATGGTGAGGAGCGAGCGGTCTTCCTCCTCGATGCGCCGGCGGCGCGCTGCGAAGAACGTGACGGTCTCCTCGTCGGGGTCGAGCTCGACCGTGCCGAGGAAGCCGTCCACCGCGCCGATCGCGCCGTTCCGCGCCTGCTGCAGGATGCCGCGGCAGCTCACCACCGCCGGGATGCCGCGCCCGCGCGCCACGATCGCGCAGTGCGAGCTGCGCGAGCCCACCTCGGTGACGAAGCCCACGACGCGGTCGCGGTCCAGCAACGCGACGTCGCTGGGCGCGATGTCGTGCGCCACCAGCACGCAGGCCTGGTCGGGCGTCTGCGGAGTGCGGTGCTCGCCGAGCAGGTGCCGCAGCACCCGGCGTTCGACGTCGAGGATGTCGGCGCTCTTCCGCCTCAGGTGCTCGGCCTCGACGCTGTTGAGCCGCGTCGCGACCCCCGCCATGTGGGTGCGGAACGCCCAGGCGGCGTTCCGGCGCTCGCGGCGGATGCGGCGCTCGACCGCGCGCTTGAGCTCGGGGTCGTCGAGGATCATGAGGTGCGCTTCGTAGATCTCGGCCTCGGCCTCGGACAGCTCGCGCGCGATCCGGTCGCGGATGCTCGACAGGTCGGCGTGCGAGGCCGCGAGCGCGGCGTGGAACCGCTCGATCTCGCGCTCGACCGCGCCTTCGGGCACGGTGGTGTCGCGCACCGCCAGCTCCTCGTGCTCGTAGCGGAAGATCGGGCCCACCCCCACGCCCGGCGAGGCGGCGATGCCGGTGAATTTCACGGTTCCCCTCCGAACTTGCCGTCCACCAGCTCGCGCAGCGCCACGATGGCCTCCGTCTCGTCCGTGCCGTTCGCGCGCACGCGGATGGTGCTGCCCTCCTCGGCGGCCAGCATCATGACACCCATGATGCTCTTGCCGTTCACCTCGAGGTCGTCGCGGCTCACGAAGACGTCCGCCCGGAACTTCGCCGCGGCCTTGACGAACAGCGCGCACGCGCGCGCGTGCAGCCCCAGCTGGTTGCGGATCACCAGTTCAGCCTCGGTCAAGGATGCGCTCCCCACGGATGGTCGCGGACACCACGTCATCGCTCAGCGGAGCCAGGTCGCGGCCAGGCACAGCGCCCCCACGCCCAGCGCCCACTCGGTCGGCGAGGGCCGCGGCCGCTGCGCGGCCACCAGCCCGAGCCCGAGTCCCGCGGCGAGCGCGACCTGGAACACCAGCGGCTGCGGGCTCCCGCCCGGCGCGAGCAGGAACGCGATGGTGACCCCGACCAGCGCCGCACCCAGCACGCCGAGCACCGCCGTCAGCCGCTCGAAGCGCCGCCGCACGGCCCCCGACATCACCTCGGGACCCGCGCGGTAGCCCCAGCCCACCCCCGAGCAGCGCACCCTCAGGTGCACCACGTTGTAGCACAGCCACAGCGCCAGCGCCCCGACCCACGAGCCGGAGAGCGCCAGCAGCGCTCCCAGGCAGGCGGCGAAGGGCCGCAGCGTGAACCAGAAGAGCCGGTCGCCGAGCGCCGCGAGGGCCGAGCCCAGCACGCTCTTGACCCGGCTCGTCCCCACCGCGTCCAGCCCCTCGCCGGCCGCGCGCCGCTCCTCGAGCCCCGCCGCCACGCCCAGTGCCAGCGAGGCCAGCGTGGGCTGGGTGTTGAAGTATGCCGTGTGCTCCGCCAGCCGTTCCCGCCGCTCCGCCGGGTCGGGGTAGAGCCGCTCGAGCGCCGGCTGGAGGGCCCACGCCCACCCCAGCCCCTGCTGGCGCTCGTAGTTGAAGGTCGCCTGCAGCAGGAACGTGCGCGCCGCCATGCGCCTGAGGTCGCCGCGCGTGACCCGGCCGCTCACGGCGTGCCCACCATGAGCGCGATCCACGCGCCGATCAGCGCCGCGCCGAACACCGCCGCCCGCGCCAGGCGCCGCTGGAGGAACGCGCTCAGCAGCTGCGCCAGGCCGAGGCCGAGCCACAGCGGCTGGGCCAGCGTCCACGCGCGCGACAGCCGGAGCGAATGGCGCGTCACCAGCGGGTCGAGCGCCCAGAGCCCCAGCCCCAGGCAAACGGCGCAGTAACCTACACCGACCGCGAACGCCAGGGCAACGGCCGCGGCGTGGGCCTCGCCGAGCGCCCCTTCGCGCCCGGCGCGCACCTCGGCCTCGCACCAGCGCGCCAAGCCCTCGTTGCGGCGGCGCTGCCACTTGAGCAGCGGCACCCCCAGGGTGGCCGCCACCAGCCCGGCCAGCACCCCCACCAGCACCGCGGACTCGCGCGCCATCGCGAATGGCTCGCGCGAGGCCAGCGCCAGGCCGAGCCCCACACCCACCACGGCACCCGTCGCGTAGTCCTCGGGCGTACGCGCCCCGACCGGCAGGGTGCTCGCCGCGAGGATCTGCAGCACCACGCCGATCTCGAGCGCCACGTGCCAGTCGCCCCACAGCGCTCCCAGCAGGGTCGCCGTGACGAGCGGCTGCGAGAGCAGCGTCTGGGCCACCGGCGCGGCGTCGAGCGCCGCCACGCCGCCCAGCAGCAGGGTGCCGAGCACGGGCAGGTTCAGGCGCCGGCCCTCCCCGGCGCCAGCCGGAAGCGCGCCGACCAGGGACGGTCGGGTCCGGCCTCGACCGCGAAGGTGAAGCGCGCCTCGATGCCTTGGAACACGCGCTCGGCGCCGGCCTCGGAGAGCGATACGGTCTCGATCGGCGCGCGCGCCAGCGCGGCCTCGCGGTCGAGCGTCACCTCGAGCCGGCGGTCGGCCCAGCCGTCGGTGAAGGCCACGCACTTCATGCGCTCGTGGCGCGCTCGCGCCGCGAAGTGCGCGGGCTCGACGCGGCGGCCATCCACCTCGACGAAGCGGTCGTCGGCCTGCGGCACGTGGAGGCCGAGGTTCAGCTCGACCTCGAGAGTGCCGCGGCGCGGCTTCGCCGCCGTGAGCGTGTACTCGACCTCGAGCGCTCCGTCCCCGGCCGCGCGGTAGCGCTTGCGCAGCGCCGGGCCCGCGCCTTCCGCCAGCGCCAGCGCCACCCCGCTCCCGCCGTCCGCGGCCAGCGCGAAGCGCGCGCCGGCGAGATCCGCGATGGCGCCGCCCTCGCTCCAGCGGTCGAGGAAGGACTCACGCCCGCGCGTGTCGTAGCGCTCGACCAGCGCGGCCAGGCCGGGCTCCTTCAGCCGCAGCGTGCCGTGGATGCTCTCGCCGTCGCCACCGCCCACCACCGCGTCCTTGAGCCGCGCGTGGTAGTACTCGGGCCGCCGCGCCAGCGTGTCGCCGTAGTTCCACGGCGTGCGCCGGTCGTCGAACGCCCACAGCATGCCGCCGCGCGCGCTCACCCAGGCGGCCCACGCCGGGGTCTCGAGCAGCGCGTCCTCGGCGCCGTCCAGGTCCAGGTCACCGCGCTCGACGCGGGTCTTCCCGTCCGCGAGGAACGCCTCGGCCGCGATCAGCTCGCGGTAGACGGCGGCACGCAGGTGCGGCAGGTAGAGCCCACCGAAGATGCCGTGCCAGTAGATGTCGTTGCACTGGGCGCGCCACAGGTGGGTGCAGGCGGTCTGCCACTCCGGCGTGCCGCAGTCGTCGCGCGCCCACAGCAGCCGCGAGGCGCGCAGCGCGCGCTTGTGCGGGCGGTTCGCCTCGGGGTAGCGCGCCTGGAAGCCGCGCCACAGCCCGCCGCGCAGCAGGTCGTGGGTCTCGTCGCCGTAGAGGTCCTGGAGCCGCGCGGCCGCCTGGTGGTAGCGCGCCTGCATCGCGGGCGGCAGCGCCCACTCCTGCATCTCGTGGTACGAGGCGGTCGGCAGGTAGACGAGACCGAGCGGCTCGTGCGTGGCGATGGCCTCGGCCGGGGTGCGGATCTCGATCCACGGGTTCGCCTCGAGCGCGTCGGCGAAGCGTTCGAGCCAGCCCTCCTCGTAGCACAGCCGGTGCGTGCCGGGCCACACGCCGAACTTCTCGCCGTCGTCGCCCAGCACCGCCAGCCGCCGCTCACCCTCGCCGGCGACCCGCTTCAGCAGCTCGACCACCTGGTCGGGCTCGCCGAACGGGATGCCGTAGCGCAGCTCGCGGTGGATCGGGAACACGCGCAGCGGGAGTCCCTGGTCCTCGGTGAGCCAGGTGCCCCACAGCTGGTCGCGCCCGAGTCCGGCCGCCACGAAGTGCGCGTCGTCCACCGCGGTGTATTCCACGCCCGCGGCGGCGAGGCTCCCGGCCAGCCCCGGCTCCCACACGCGCTCGGTGAGCCAGAGCCCGCGCGGGCGGCGGCCCAGCTCCAGCTCGAGCCAGTCGGCCATCGCCTGGATCTGGCCGCGGCGGTCGGCCTCGGGGATCGAGACCAGCACCGGCTCGAAGAAGCCGCCGCCCCACAGCTCGACCTGCCCGCGCTCGACCAGCGCGCGCAGGCGCTGGAGGTACTCGCGGCGGTGCAGCGCCAGCCACTGCAGCAACGGCCCGCTGGTGTGGAGCGCGAGACGGATCGCGGGCCGGCGCTCGAGGAATTCGAGAAAAGGCAGGTAGGCGTCGGCGTAGGCCTGCTCGAACACCCCGTCGAAGTTACCGACGGGCTGGTGGTCGTGGACGATCAGGACCAGCGTGATGGGGGGCATGGGCGGCACGGGGAGCGGGGAGGTCTCAGGGAGTCCGCCTCACGGCGCGGACCCGGGGTCGAGTGAGGCCAGGGATTGCGGGCGCGAGGCCGGGACGTCCTGCACCTCGAGCGCCACGCCGCGCGCGAGCAGGGCGCGGGCGTCGGCGCGGTCATCCGCGTCCAGGTACACGTACTCGTTCACCTTGGTCTTCCCGGGCGCGTAGTGCAGGCCGCCCAGCGTGAAGGAGGGCACCGGCGCGCCGGCCTCGATCAGCGCGCGCGCAGTGGCCAGATCGGGCACGATCAGGAACGCGCCGCCGGGGGCGGTGGCCTCCGCGGCCCAGGCGGCGGCGGCCTCGGCCACCGTGACCACGCGCACCTCCGCGCCGGCCGCGGCCGAAGCCAGCAGCTCGCGCTCCCAGGGGTTGGCGGCCGAGGCGTCGTCCACCACCCAGATGCGCGCCGGCCGGAGCCGCGCGCCCCAGGCGATCACCACCTGGCCGTGGATCAGGCGGTCGTCCACACGGTGGATCTGCCAGCTCATGCCGGCTGGCAACGCTGGAGCCGGACGCTCTCCTGCCCCTTCAACTGGAGGCGCTCGGCCAGCTCGACCACGGCGCAGCGGTCGCGGTTGTGGAGGTAGTCGAGGAGCATCGGCAGGTTGAGGCCCGTGACCACCACGATCTCGCCGGCCGCCGTCGCGCCGCCGCACGCGCGCGCCGCGGCGAGCCCGCACAGGTGGCACGAGCCACCCCAGAAGTCGGTGAGCACCAGCCCGCCCGCGCTCCAGCCGGCGACCTTCCCGGCGATGGCGTGCTCGAGCGCCGCGCGCGACAGCCCTTCGTTCGACAGCACGGGCAGGTCCTCGCACGGGCCGTAGACCTGGCCGGCGGCGTGGAGCAGCGCGGCTCCGAGGTCGGCGTGCATCACCAGCAGGGCCGGGACCCGGCTCACTCGGTGTCCTCGCGCACCCAGGCGCGCACCGCGCTCTTGCGCTTCATGAGCTCGACGAGGTGCTTGTTGAGGCGCTCCGCGGGCGAGTAGCCGCCGTAGACCTTGACGAGGTAGTTGAGCGCCACCACCTCGGCGATCACGGTGACGTTCTTGCCGGGGAAGATCGGCACCTCGACGCGCGGGATCTCGACGCCCAGCAGCTCGACGTTGCGGTCGTCCAGGCCGACGCGTTCGTAGTCCTCGTCGCGCGACCACTCCTTGAGGTGCACCTCGACCTCGACGCGCTTCTGCAGCCGGATCGCGCGCACCCCGAAGATGGACTGCACGTCGATGATGCCGATGCCGCGGATCTCCATGTGGTGCCGCAACAGCTGGTTCCCCATCCCGATCAGGACGTCGCCGTGCCGGCGCGTGATGGTGACCACGTCGTCGGCCACCAGCCGGTGGCCGCGCTCGACCAGGTCGAGCGCGGTCTCCGACTTGCCGATCCCGCTCCGCCCGGTGAACAGCAGCCCGCAGCCGTAGACGTCCACCAGCGACCCGTGGACGGTGGTCTGCGGCGCGAACATGTGGTCGAGGTAGAGCGTGAGCTGGTGGATGAACGGCGTGGTGCTCTGCGGGGTGCGCAGCACCGGGACCTGGCACTCGTTCGCCCGCTGGATGAGGCAGGGCGGCACCTCCAGCCCCTTGCACACCACGATGAGCGGCATGGTGAACTGGAACAGCCGGTCCACCGCGGCGCGCACCTCCTCGTCCGGGAGCGTGGCGAGGTAGGTCATCTCGGTCTGCGCGATGATCTGGACGCGCTCGGGGAGGAAGTTCTCCACGAACCCCATGAGCGCCATCCCCGGGCGGTGGATGTCGCTCACGGTGATCTCGCGGCGCGAGGCCAGCGACTCGGTGAGCTGCTCGAGCTCGAGCTCCTGCCGCTGGTCCTCGAAGAGCCGGGCCACGCTCAGGGTCTGCACAGGGCTCTACTCCTCCGCTTCCGGAGTCGTGTCGAAGTCCTCGTCCCCGGCTTCGACCCCGGCGGGCCCGCCGTTCCCGGGGGCGCGCTCCGCGGCTCCGCGCCCGGCGCGCTTGTGCTCGATGCGCTTCTCCTTGAGGCGGCGGAGCTGCTGCTCGAGTCGCCCAGCGGCGAGGTCGATGGCCACGCGGAAGTCGTTGGACTGCTCGCGGCTCACCATCTCGTGGTGCTTGAGCCGCAGGGTGATCTCGGCGGTGTGGCGGTACTTCTCGGTGGAGACGATCAGCCGGGCCTCCTGGATGTCCCGGGCGAAGCGCTGGAGCTTCTCGAGTCTCTGCTGGGCGAACAGACGGACTTCCGGATCGAGGTCGCAGTGACGTGCGGTGGTGCTGATCAGCATGGTTCCAACCTCTGCGGCCCGGCGCGCCGCACCGGGCGGACGCGCGCGGGAAGGCCCGATCAGGCGACGCGCCTGCGGAAGCGCGCCGGCAGGATGCTGAGCTGCTCGCGGTACTTGGCCACCGTCCGGCGCGCGATGCGCAGGCCGCGCCCGTGCAGGAGCTCGGCGATGCGCTGGTCGGACAGCGGCTCCTTCTTGTCCTCCTCCTCGATGAGGGTCTTGATCATGTCCCTGGCCGTCCTGGCCGACACGTCCTCGCCGTCGTCGGTCTCGAGCCCGCTGGAGAAGAAGAACTTGAGCTCGAAGACGCCGCGCGGGGTCTGCACGTACTTCCCGCTGCAGACGCGGCTGACCGTGGACTCGTGCATGTCGATCTGGCGGGCGACCTGCTGGAGCGTGAGGGGCCGCAGGAACGCGATCCCCTTGTCGAAGAACTCGCGCTGCTCGCGGATGATGCAGTTCATCACCTTGATCATGGTGCGCCGGCGCTGCTCGATGGTCTGGATCAGCCAGCGCGCCGAGTTCAGCTTGCTCTGGATGTACTCGCGGGTCTTCGCCTGTCCCGCGTTGCACTCCGACTTCTTCCGGGCGCGGAGCACGCTCTCGTAGGCCGACGAGATGCGCAGGCGCGGCAGGTGGCGGTCGTTGAGCATCACCACGTACTCGTCGTCCACGCGTTCCACGACCAGGTCCGGCACCACGTACTTGGGGTCCTCGCTCGAGACCTGGAACCCCGGCTTCGGGCTCAGCGTGGCGATCGCGTCGGCCGCGTGCTGGACCTCCTCGACCGAGCACTTGAGCTGGCGCGCGATCTCGGGGAACCGCCGGTTCACCAGGTTGTCGAACTGGCCGTGGATGATGCGCCACGGCAGGGTGTCGTGCTCGTCGCGCGCGTCGAGCTGGATAAGCAGGCACTCGCGCAGGTCGCGCGCCCCGACCCCGACCGGCTCGAGCGCCTGGATGACCTTGAGCACGCGCTCGCACAGGGCGGGGTCCGCCCCGGTGGCCTGCGCGACCTCTTCGAGCGGCGTCGCCAGGTAGCCGCGGTCGTCGAGCGATCCGACCATGAACTCGGCGAGCGCCAGCTCGCGCTCCGGCAGGTTCAGGAAGTGGAGCTGCTCGAGCAGGCTCTCGGCCAGCGTGGTGCGCGTGACCGGCACGCGTTCGAGGAACTCCGCCGCGATCTCCTGCTGCGGGATGTAGGCGCGGTCGAACGCGCCGTCCTGCATGTACTCCGACCAGTCGATCGGGTCCTCCTCGGCCGGGTCCTCGGCCTCCTGGTTCGCCTTCTCCTCCGGCGAGTCCTCCTTCGCCAGGTCCTCGCTGTCGGTGAGCTCGTCCACCTCCTCGAGCAGGGGGTTCTGCATGATCTCCTGCTTGAGGATCTGCTGGAGCTCGAGCGTCGGCACCTGCAGCAGCTTGAGCGCCTGCTGCAGGCGCGGCGTCATGATGAGCGCCGTGCGGAGCGTCAGGTTGAGCGAAGGTCTCATTTCCATGGGTGCGAAGCTCCCTGTCGTTGGTGCGTCCTCAGAGGCTGAACCGTTCGCCCAGGTAGATCTCGCGGGCCGTCGTGTCGTTCGCCAGCTCCTCGGCGGTGCCCTGGAGCAGGATGCGGCCCTCGTACATGATGTACGCGCGGTCGGTGATGCGCAGCGTCTCGCGCACGTTGTGGTCGGTGATGAGCACGCCCAGCCCGCGATCGCGCAGGCGGGCGATGATGTCCTGGATCTCGGCGACCGCGATCGGGTCGATCCCCACGAACGGCTCGTCGAGGAGGAAGTAGGACGGCCGGCGGGCCAGCGCGCGCGTGATCTCGACACGGCGGCGCTCCCCGCCCGAGAGCTTGGTCGCCATGCGGTCCGCGAGGGGCGTCAGGTTGAGATCCTCCAGCAGCTGGTGGAGCCGCGTCGCGCGCTCCGCCTTCGACATCGGCATGGTCTCGAGCACGGCCATCACGTTCTCCCGCACCGTCAGGCGCCGGAAGATGCTGGGCTCCTGCGCGAGGTAGCCGAGCCCCATCCGCGCGCGCCGGTAGACCGGCTCGTTCGTGATGTCCCGGCCCTCCAGCAGGATCCTCCCGTGGTTCGGCCGCAGCAAGCCCACGATCATGTAGAACGAGGTGGTCTTGCCCGCGCCGTTCGGCCCCAGCAGCCCGACGACCTCGCCGCGGCGCACGTTGAAGCTGACCTCGCTCACCACGCGCCACTTGCCGTAGTAGCGCTCGAGGTCGCGCGCGACCAGCCCGTCCTCCGGGCGCGCCTCCCCGATGGGCGGAACGAACGCCACGCCGTCGCTCAACGGCCCTCTCCCTCGCGCTTCAGGACGCCTCCGCCGGACTGGGTGTGGAGCACCGCCGACACGTTCTTCTTGAACTCGAAGTGCTTGAGACCGGGGTCGCTCTCGAAGCCGTAGCCCTTGAGCACGTCGCCGCTGCGCTCGACCCGCACCAGCTGCTCCACCGGCGAGATGATCTTCTGCTCGCGGTTCAGGAAACGGATCTCCTCGGTGGACATGCGCGTGCCCTCGCGGGTCTGGAGCACGACGCTCCCGCGCGCCGTCATGTTGCGGCTCTGGAGCTGGATCTCGCCCTCGCGCGCGGTGAGCTCGGAGGACCGCTCGCCCCTGTCGTCGTAGAAGTCCACGCGCACCCCGCGGGCCACCACGACGTTCCGGGCATTGTAGGTCGCCGAGTAGCGCGCGTAGAGCTTCCACTGGATGGCTCCCTCGTCGGTCTCGGTGAGCACGAAGTCGCTGACCTCCTGGTCCGGCAGCTCCCCGGTGGCCCGCGACGGCATCACCGACCGCTGGCGGTCGCATCCCGCCAGCAGCAGCGCCAGGGGCAGCAGCGCGAGCCACGCGCGCGCCGCGCCGCGCGGCGCGCGCGGCCGCCGCGCCGCGGGTTTCGGATGCTTCGAGGGTGCCCGGTTCATCGCGTTCGAGGGCCACGCTAACAAAGGGTCCAGACCGTCGCAAGCAGGGCATATGCCAGCGCGTTTGCCGGTTGATATCTCTGGAGGTTATCGGACCCGAGCGCCCCCGACTTGACCGCCGAACGACGTCCGCGACGCGGCGCGGATGCCGCGCGCCGCCGATTCACGGGCTTTCGCTTCCTCCTTCCCCGCCTGCGGTGAACACATCGGAGGCCGGGTAGGTCACGCGCGTGCCTGCGATTCGCGCGAACGGGGTGAGCCGGTGGGGCTCGGCGCGCGCCCCGCCGAGGATGTGGGCGACCGGCACGCCGCGCGCGAGCAGCGCATCTGCGATGAGCGAGCGGTGGCAGCGCCACGGCACCGCCTCGGCGCACATGATGGCGATGCGAGCGCCTTCCGCGAGCTCCACCAGCCGCCCCAGCTCGGCCTCGAACTCGGGTGTCTGCATGTGGTCGGCGTAGCCGCGGAGCGATGCGTTCCGCCACGCCCGGTTGATCGAGTCGGGGCGGGGTTGGCGCAGCCCGCCGAGCCCGGGCATCGAGGCGTGCGCGATCCCCGTCCGGGCGAGCGCGGCGGGCAGGGTGGCGGCGTCGAACTGCGGGTTGCGGCGCGAGCGCTGCACGGCGCGCACGTCCACGAGCCGCGCGACGCCGTGGGACCGGAGGATCCGGATGAACTCCTCGAGCGGCCGCGTCGAGTGCCCGATGGTGAGGACCGCGCCCACCCGGCGCGCCGGGACCGGGCGGGCGCCCGCGGGAGCGCTCGCCGGCGCACCCGCCGTTGGCAGGTCCGGGTGCGGGTCGGGGCTCATGTCCCTTCGATGCCGGCTCGTGGCACGACGGCCCCCGGGGGGAACGTGGCGGAGGGACCGGCCACCCGGAAGCCAGGTGCTGCCGGGCCGACCCGGACGGGTCGGCTCGTCACTCCGTGGGGGTGGGCCGGAGCCCGGATGAACGCGCCGGAGCGTAGGCACACGCCCGGGCGGACTCAAGTGGAAACGCCGGCCCGAGGCCGGCGCAGGGAAGAAGGACGCGGCGGATCCGGCCGCGGCGGCTCAGGCCCCGGCGCGCAGGCAGTCATGGAGGTGGAGCACCCCCACCGGGACACGCCGCTCGTCCACCACCACCAGCGCGGTGATCGGCCCGCCCGGACGCTCCTCCATGGCGCGCACCGCCGCGGCCACCAGCGCGTCGCGGTCGATGGTGCTGGGCGCGCGGGCCATCACGTCGGCGGCCCGGAGCTGCCAGGGGTCGGCATGGCGCATCAGGATGCGCTTGAAGTCGCCGTCGGTGATCACCCCGGCCAGCGCGCCCGCGGCGTCCACCACGGTGGTGATGCCCAGGCGCCGGGCCATGATCTCGAGCATCACCTCGCGCAGCGAGGCGTCCTCGGTGACGCGCGGCACGCCGTCGCCGGCGTGCATCAGCTCCTCGACCCGCCGCGCCGCGGCGCGCCCGATCAGGCCGCCCGGGTGCAGGAAGCGGAAGTCCTCGGCCTGGAAACCGCGCCGCTCGAGCAGCGCGATGGCGAGGCAGTCGCCCATCACCTGGGCGAGCGTGATGCTGGTGGTGGGCGTGAGCTCCATCGGGCAGGCTTCGCGCGCCGGACCGGTCACCAGCTCCACGGTGCTCCGCTTCCCGAGCGCCGAGCCGGGCGTGCCGATGATGCTCACCAGCGGCAGGCCGTGGCGCTCGAGATACGGCATGAGCGCGAGCAGCTCGTCGCTGGCGCCGCTCTTCGAGATGAACAGCGCCGCATCGCCGGGCATGAACAGGCCGGCGTCGCCGTGCAGCGCGTCGGCCGGGTGCAGGAACACCGCGGGCGTGCCGGTGCTGGTCAGCGTGGCGGCGAGCTTGTGCCCCAGCAGGCCCGACTTCCCCACTCCCGAGACGATGACCTTGCCGCGGCAGACGTGCAGGATCTCGACCGCCTCGACGAAGCGCTGATCCAACTTCGACTCGAGCGCCGCGACCGCCGCGCCCTCGATGCGCACCACCTCGCGCGCCCGCGCCAGCAGATCGCTCTTCCCCGCCTGCGCGCTCACACCGCCTCGTAGCGACCCAGCACCTGGTCCCAGGTGCCGTTGTGCCGGAGGATCATCTCGACCACCTCGCGCCCCGCGCCCCTACCGCCCGGCCGGGCGGTGACGGTGCGGGCGACCGCCTTCACCTCGGGCTGCGCGTCGGCGACCGCGATCGGCCAGCCCACGCGCTTCATGAGCGGCACGTCGGGCAGGTCGTCGCCCAGCATCGCGCATTGCTCCCAGCGCGCGCCCTCGCGCGCCAGCACCCGCTCGGCCACCGCGATCTTGTCCTTCTCCCCCACGTAGCACTCGATGCCGAGGTCGCGCATGCGGCCCTCGACCGCGAGCGAGGCGCGCCCCGAGATCGCCACCGGCAGCACGCCCAGGTCGCGCGCCCACTGGAGCGCCAGCCCGTCGCGCACCCAGAAATGGCGCGCGTCGCCCGCCGCGCTCTCAACGATCACGCCGTCGGTGAGCGTGCCGTCCACGTCGAGGAACAGCACGCGCACCGCGCCCGCGGCCGGATCAGGCATGGGGCGCCTCGCTCACCGTCTCGTGGACGCGCAGGGCCTCGTCGAGGAACGCCTCGGCCTGCTCGAGCGGCAGCTGGGTCGCCGCGTCGGACAGCGCCCGCGCCGGCTCGGGGTGGGTCTCGAAGAACAGGCCGTCCACGCCGCACGCCACCGCAGCGCGCATGAGCGGGAAGGCGAAGCGCCGGTCGCCGCCGGTCTCGCTCCCGCCCGGACGCTGCAGGCTGTGGGTGGCGTCGAACACCACCGGCCAGTCGAGGTCGCGCATCACGACCAGCGCGCGCATGTCCACCACCAGGTCGTGGTAGCCGAACGTGGTGCCGCGCTCGGTGAGCAGGATGCGCTCGCAGCCGGCGGCGCGCAGCTTCTCAACCGCGTTCGCCATGTCCTCGGGCGCGAGGAACTGCCCCTTCTTCACGTTCACCGCGCGCCCGCTGCGCCCCGCCGCCGCCAGCAGTCCGGTCTGGCGGCACAGGAACGCGGGGATCTGGAGCGCGTCGGCCACCTCGGCGGCCGGCCCGACCTCGCACTCCTCGTGCACGTCGGTCAGCACCGGCACCCCGATCTCCTCGCGCACCTGCCCGAGCGCGGCGAGCGCCTGGTCCAGGGCCAGCCCCGCGAACGAGCGCCCGCTCGAGCGGTTGCCCTTGCGGTAGGAGGACTTGAAGACATAGGGCAGATCGCGAGCGGCGCAGGCGGTCTTGAGCTGCGCCGCGACCTCGAGGCACAGCTCCGCGCTCTCGACCACGCACGGACCGGCGATCACGAGCAGGCGCGGCCCGCCGGCCGTCGCGTTCCCGATGTCGAAGCGCTTCATGCCGGCCGGCCGCGCGGCGCGTCCGCGGCCTCGCGTGCGGCCGGCGGCGCCTGCGGCTCCAGCGCGTCGCTGCCCAGGCGCGCGCGGCGGCGCTCGAGCGCGGCGCGCACGAAGTCCACGAACAGCGGGTGCGGCTCGTGGGGGCGCGACTTGAGCTCGGGGTGGAA
>CAYHRW010000049.1:0-14335 GCA_964359105.1 uncultured bacterium | reverse complement strand
AATCCACGCCCGGGCCCAGGGCTTTGGGGGGGGTTGCCCCGGGGGCGGGCGCGCCCGCCCGCGGCTCCCGCATCCTCGCGGGCACCCGGCCGACGGCGCCCTGGGAGTCCCCATGAATCCTCTGACCTGGATCGGCGGCATCGTCCTCGGTGCCGTCGTGTCGTTTTTCGCCGGAGTCGTCGTGCGCGCGCGCATCGGGCGGCGCAACCTCCAGAGCGCGGAGCGCCACGCCCAGAGCGTGCTCGAGCAGGCCGGCCGCGAGGCCGAGTCGGTCAGGCGCGCCGCGGTGCTTGAAGGCCGCGAGGAGGCGCTGCGCCTCAAGCAGCAGGTGGAGCGCGAGACCCAGGAGGCGCGCAACAACCAGCTGGCGGCCGAGCGCACCTTCCAGGAGAAGGAGGCTGCGTTCAACCGGCGCGTCGAGCTGATCGAGAAGAAGGAGCGCGACCTCAAGCGCGCCGAGAACGATCTGCGCGAGCGCGAGGGCGCGGTCGAGTCGCGCAACACGCAGCTCGACCGGCTGCTCCAGGAGCAGACCGCGCGGCTCGAGAAGATCGCCGGCATGAACGCCGAGGAAGCGCGCCAGCAGCTGCTCGTCGCCATCGAGAGCGAGGCGCGCGCCGAGGCCGCGCGGCGCGTCGCCGAGATCCGCGAGAACGCCCAGCGCAACGCCGAGCGCGAGGCACGCAAGGTCATCGGGCTCGCGATCCAGCGCTACGCCGGGGACCACGTCTCCGAGTCCTCGGTGTCGGTCGTGCACCTGCCGAGCGACGACATGAAGGGGCGCATCATCGGCCGCGAGGGCCGCAACATCCGCTCCTTCGAGGTCATCACCGGCGTGGACGTCATCATCGACGACACGCCCGAGGCGGTGATCCTCTCGGGGTTCGACCCGGTGCGCCGCGAGATCGCCCGTCTCGCGCTCGAGCGCCTGGTGGCCGACGGCCGGATCCACCCCGCCCGCATCGAGGAGGTGGTGGCCAAGGTCAAGATCGAGGTCGAGAACAAGATCCGCGAGATGGGCGAGATGGCCTGCCTCGAGGTGGGCGTGCACGGCATCCACACCGAGCTGCAGAACCTGCTCGGGCGGCTCCACTACCGCACCTCCTACGGCCAGAACATCCTGAGCCATTCGATCGAGGTCGCGCACCTCGCCGGCATGATGGCGGCCGAGATCGGCATGGACCAGAAGACCGCCAAGCGCGGGGGACTCCTCCACGACATCGGCAAGGCCATCGACCACGACCGCGAGGGCACGCACCCGGCGCTGGGCATGGAGGTGGCACAGCGCTACGGCGAGCCCCAGCCGGTGCTCGACGCCATCGGCTACCATCACGACGATTTCGCCGGCGGCAGCCTGTGGCCGGTGCTCGTCTCCGCGGCCGACGCGATCTCGGGCGCGCGGCCCGGCGCCCGGCGCGAGAGCCTCGAGATCTACATCAAGCGGCTCGAGGCGCTCGAGCGCATCGCGAACCAGTTCCCGGGCGTCGAGAAGTCCTACGCCATCCAGGCCGGGCGCGAGGTGCGCATCATGGTCGAGCACAACAAGGTGGACGACGCGCGCTCGCAGGCGCTGGCCAGCGAGATCGCGCGCCGCATCGAGAAGGAGCTGGAGTACCCGGGCCAGATCCGCGTGACGGTAATCCGCGAGACCCGCGCCGTGGACTACGCGAAGTAGCGCATGGCTCTGAACATTCTCTTCATCGCCGACGTGATCGGCGCGCCGGGGCGCGAGGTGGTCAAGGCGCTGCTGCCGGGACTGCGCCGGCGCTTCGACGTCCACCTGGTGGTGTGCAACGCCGAGAACTCGGCGGGCGGCTACGGGGTCACGCGCGATTCGGGCACCGCGCTCATCGCCGCGGGCTGCGACGCGCTCACCGGCGGCAATCACCTGTGGGACCGCCGCGAGGGCGCCACCTACATCGCCGAGGAACCGCGCCTCGTGCGTCCCGCGAACCTGCCCGAGGGCACGCCGGGCGAGGGTTGGCGGGTGTTCCGCGCGAGCGACGGCACGGCGGTGGGGGTGGTGAACCTGCTGGGCCGCGTCTTCATGAAGGAGGCCGACTGTCCGTTCCGCACCGCGGACCGCGTGCTGGCGGCGCTGCGGGAGAAGTGCAAGGTCGTGCTGGTGGACTTCCACGCCGAGACCACCGCCGAGAAGATGGCGATGGGCTGGCACCTAGACGGGCGCGTGAGCGCGCTGCTCGGCACCCACACCCACATCCAGACCGCCGACGACCGCGTCCTGCCGGGCGGCACCGCCTGTCTCACCGACGCGGGGATGACCGGCGGCTTCGACTCGGTGATCGGCATGGACCGCCAGGCCGCCCTCCAGCGCTTCCTCACGCTGCTCCCGGGGAAGCTGACGCCCTCCGACGGCGACCTCAGGCTGAACGGCGTGCTCGTGACCGTGGACCCGGCCACCGGCCGCGCGCTCGCGATCCGCCGCCTGCAGATCCCGTACGCCCCGGCCGCGACCGGGGGCGCGCGCTTGCTGCGCGGCGACGAGCCCGCGCTCTCGGTGCGCCTCGCGGCGCGGGCCGAGGTCGAGCGGCTGCGCGCGCGCGGCGTGACGCCCGCGCTCGCGCTGGTCTCGGTCGGCGAGGATCCGGCGTCGCGGATCTACCTCAAGCGCAAGGGCGAGGTGTGCGCCGAGGTCGGAATCGAGGCGCGGCGCATCGCGCTTCCCGCCGGCACCGAGACGCGCGCGGTGGTCGAACGGGTGCGCGCGCTGGGGGAGGACCCGGCGCTGCACGGCATCCTGGTCCAGCTCCCGCTCGCTCCGCCCGCGGAATCGCAGGCGGTGCTCGAGGCCGTTCCCCCGGGCAAGGACGTGGACGGTTTCCACCCGGTCAACGTCGGCCGGCTCGCGGCCGGGCTGCCGGGCTTCGTGCCGTGCACGCCGCGCGGCATCCTCGAGCTGCTGCGCTACCACCAGGTGCCGCTCGCCGGCAGGCACGCGGTGGTGCTCGGGCGCAGCAACATCGTGGGCCGCCCGCTCGCGGCCCTGCTCTCGCGCAAGGGCGTGGACTGCACCGTGACGCTGGGTCACAGCGCGAGCGGCGCGGCGCTGCGCTCCCTCGCCGCCGACGCCGACCTGCTGGTGTGCGCGATCGGCCGGCCCGAGATGGTCACCGCCGAGTGGGTGAAGCCGGGCGCCACGGTGGTGGACGTCGGCATCCACCGCGTCGAATCGCCCGACTCTCGGACCGGCCACCGACTGTGCGGCGACGTCGAGGCCGCTTCGGTCGCGCTCGTGGCGGGCGCGCTCACGCCCGTGCCGGGCGGGGTGGGACCGATGACCGTGGCGATGGTGGCGGCCAACACCGTGCTCGCCGCCGACGGCGCGTTCGCCCCCTCCATCGTGAGCTGATCATGGCGCTCCTGCCGGAGCCCGAGAAGATCCTCTCCGTCAGCGCCCTCACCGCGCTCATCAAGGACAGGCTCACCGAGGCGTTCCCGGCGCTGTGGGTGCGCGGCGAGCTGTCGGGTGTGAAGCGCTACGGCGCCAGCGGGCACCTCTACTTCTCCATCAAAGATGCGAACGCCCTCATCGACGCGGTGATGTGGAAGGGCAAGAACGCCCGCCTGACCTTCGACCCCAGGGACGGCATGGAGGTCGAGGCGTTCGGCGGCATCGGCGTGTACGAGCCGCGCGGCCGCTACCAGCTCATCGTCGAGGAGATGCGCCCCGCCGGCGTGGGCGCGCTGCTGCTGGCGTTCGAGGAGCTCAAGCAGCGACTGCAGGCCGAGGGGCTGTTCGACCCGGCGCGCAAGAGGCCGATCGCGCGCTACCCCGCGCGCATCGGACTCGTCACCTCGCCGGTGGGCGCCGCGGTGCGCGACATGGTCAAGGTGCTGCGCGCGCGCTGGCCCTCGATCGGGATCGTGCTCGCTCCGGTGCGGGTGCAGGGCCCGGGCGCGGCCGAGGAGATCGCCGCGGCCATCGAGCTCTTCGACCGCCACGGCATGGTGGACACGCTCATCGTCGGGCGCGGCGGCGGCTCGCTCGAGGACCTGTGGGCGTTCAACGAGGAGCCGGTGGTGCGGGCCATCGCCGCTTCGCGGATCCCGGTGATCTCGGCGGTGGGACACGAGGTGGACGTCACGCTCGCCGACTTCGCGGCCGACGTGCGCGCCGCCACGCCCAGCAACGCCGGGGAGCTGGCGGTGCGCGACCACGCCGAGGTGGCGCACCGCGTCGGGCAGCTCGCCGACCGCGTGAGCCGCGCGGCCCGGCAGGCAGTCGAGGTCCGGCGCCGCCGGCTCGAGGGCCTCACCGCGCAGTACGGGTTCCGCCGCCAGCAGGACGCGCTCGGCATGGTGCAGCAGCGCGTGGACGACCTGGTCGAGCGGCTGCGCGCCGTGATCCACGCCCTCGTGCGCGGGGCGCGCGAGTGGCTGGAGGACATCCGGGCGCGCTACGGGCTCAGGGAATGGCCGCGCACGCTGGCCGTGCGCCGCGACGAGCTGGCGGCGGCCCGCGAGCGGCTTGACGGGGTCGTGGTGCAGGCGGTGCTGGCGCGGCGCACCCGGCTCAACGGCTGCGACGACCGGCTGCGCGCGCTCTCGCCCCGGCTGGTGCTCGAGCGCGGCTATTGCCTGGCACGGCGCCCGGACGGTACCCTGCTGCGTTCCGCGGAGACCCTCGCGGTGGGGGACCCCATCCAGGTCGAGTTCGCCCGCGGCGAAGCGGACGCGCGGGTCGAGGCCGTGCGTCCCGGAGGAAAAGATGGCTCGTGACAAGAGACCAGCACCCGGCGACGCCCGGGCCGACCAGGCCGGGGAGCCGAGCTTCGAGGAGGCGATCGAGCGCCTCCAGACCATCGTCGAGGAGCTGGAGAGCGGGAGCCTGTCGCTCGAGGAGTCCATCGCCCGCTACGAGGAGGGCGTGAAGCTCTCGCGCCGGCTCACGCAGACGCTCGACGAGGCCGAGAAACGGATCGAGCGCCTGACCCAGGACGCGAGCGGCACGCCCGTGACCGAGCCCGTGGAGCTGGAGATGCAGGCTCCCGAGAACCCGAGCCGCGGCGAGAGGCCGGCGCCCGGGGGTGGCAAGGCCGACCCTGAAGGCGAGCTCCCGTTCTGATGAAGACCGGCGGCACGTCGCGGGCGCGCAGGCCGGCGCGCGCCGGGCCGCTCGAAGCGAGGCGCCGCGCCTTCGAGCGCTGCTTCGTGAGCGCGCTGACCGCGCGCTGCAAGGGGCCCGGCCGCGTCGCCGAGGCGATGCGCTACGCGGCGCTCGGTCCCGGCAAGCGGCTCCGTCCGCTGCTCGTGCTCGGCGCCTGCGAGGCGGTGGGAGGGGACTGGCGCACGGCGCTGCCCGCCGCGGTCGCGGTCGAGTGCGTGCACGCGTTCTCGCTCGTCCACGACGACCTGCCCGCGCTGGACGACGACGATTACCGCCGCGGCCGGCTCACCACGCACCGCAAGTTCGGCGAAGCGCTGGGCATCCTCACGGGCGACGCGCTGCTGGCCTTCGCCTTCGAGGAGCTGGCGCGGCTGCAGCGCACCGGCGTTCCGTCCCCGCGCGTGGTGGTGGCCGTGAGGTGGCTCGCGCACGCGAGCGGGGGCGCCGACCTCATCGGCGGCCAGGCCCTCGACATGGCGGCCGAGCGCCGGCGCGTGAGCCCGCGCAGCGTCGAGGCGATCCACCGGCGCAAGACCGGCGCGCTCATGGGCGCGTGCCTCGCCCTGGGCGCGATCGCGGGCGGAGCGGACGCGCGGCAGATCGAAGCGCTGGACCGGGCCGGCCGGCTGCTCGGCTTCGCCTTCCAGATCCACGACGACCTCCTGAACGCCGACTCGTCGCTGCGGAAGCTCGGCAAGCGCGCGGGCACCGACCAGGCCCGCGGCAAGGCCACGTATCACGGGACGGCGGGCAGGGAAGCGGCCCTCCGCAGGGAGCGGTTGCTCCTGCGTTCGGCCCGAGGCATCATCGAGTCGCACTGCCGACGGCCCGCGGACCTCCTCGCGCTGCTCGAGGCCGTGGCGGCCAGGGAGACGTAGAGCGGGACACCCCGGCCGGCCGGGCGGCTGGCCGGAGCCAGGGGAGATGGCGATGGGCCTCGAGAAGCTCCTGCACGTGCGCCACGCCCCCCTCTTGCCGTCGTCCGCCTTCGCGCTTATCTTTGGCTCTCGCTCGTCCACGCGCCGGCCCCGACACGGTCGCGCCCGGCCCTCCACCCTCCACCGAGGCAGCCACAACGGGACCCTTCTGGCTCGCTCTCATCCTTGGCACGCTGGTCCAGGGCTTCAAGGGCGTGAGCTACTTCGTCGCGCACCGGCGCTGGAACTTCCGGCGCTTCTTCGAGACCGGCGGCATGCCCAGCTCGCACGCGGCGGCCGTCTCCGCGCTCTCCACCGCGGTGGGGCTGGAGGCGGGGTTCGGCTCGCTCCTGTTCGGCGTGACTCTGTATTTCAGCCTCATCGTCATGTATGATGCCGCGGGTCTGCGCCGGGCCGCGGGGAGGCAGGCTACCATCCTCAACCGCCTGATCGACGAACACTTCGCGCACGCCGAGGCGGACACCCACCGCCTGATGGAGCTGCTCGGGCACACGCCCCTGGAAGTCGCCGTCGGGGCGTTGCTCGGGGTGTCGAGCGCGCTGGCGTGGTCCTGGATCCACTGATGAGCCTGCTCGAGACCATCCATTCCCCCGCCGACCTCAAGGCGCTGTCCCGGCCGCAGCTCGACCAGCTCGCGGTCGAGATCCGCCACACCATCATCCAGACCGTGGCTCGCCGCGCCGGCCACCTGGCGCCCAACCTGGGCGTGGTCGAGCTGGCGCTCGCCATCCACCGGGTGTTCGACTCGCCGCGCGATCGGATCATCTGGGACGTGGGCCACCAGTCCTACCCGCACAAGCTCCTGACCGGGCGCGTGGAGAGGTTCGACACGCTGCGCACGCTCGACGGCATCGCGGGCTACCCGGTGCGCGCCGAGAGCGAGCACGACCCGTTCGGCACCTGCCACGGCTCGACGTCGATCTCGGCGGCGCTCGGGCTCGCGGTGGCGCGCGACCTCAGGGGAGAGCACCACCACGTGGTCGCGGTGATCGGCGACGGCGCGCTCACGGGCGGGATGGCGTTCGAGGGGCTCAACAACCTGGGTGAGCTGAAGAAGCGCGTGGTGGTCATCCTCAACGACAACGAGATGAGCATCTCGCCGAACATCGGCGCGATCGCCCGCTACCTCACGCGCCTCACCGCGAATCGCCTCTACCGCCAGATCGAGCGCGACGTCTACGAGCTGCTCGGCCGGCTCGGCCGCCGGGCGCAGAAGGCGGCCCACAAGATCAAGGAGGGGCTCGCGAACCTGATCGTGCCGGGCGTGCTGTTCGAGGAGCTGGGGATCAAGTACTACGGCCCCATCGACGGCCACGACCTCGACCTGCTGATGGACACGCTCGCCGAGCTCAAGCAGGTGCCGGGCCCGGTGCTGCTCCACGTCGTGACGCGCAAGGGCAAGGGCTACGCGCCGGCCGAAGGCGACGCCACCAGCTTCCACGGCATCGGGATGTTCGACCCCGAGACCGGCAGCACCTCGAAGAGCTCGGCCAGGACCTACACGCACGTGTTCGGCGAGACCGCGATCGCGATCGCGAAGCACTTCCCCAACGCGGTCGCGGTCACCGCCGCGATGACCGACAACACCGGCCTGAAGCCCTTCTCGAAGCAGTTCCCCGACCGCTTCTTCGACGTCGGGATGGCCGAAGAGCACGCGGTGACGTTCTCGGCCGGGCTCGCGGCCGGCGGCCTGCTGCCCATCACCGCCATCTACTCGACGTTCCTGCAGCGCGCCTTCGACCAGATCATCCACGACGTCGCGGTGCAGGACCTGCGCATCGTGCTCGCGGTGGACCGCGCCGGGCTGGTGGGGGAGGACGGCGCGCCGCAACATGGCGCGTTCGACGTCTCCTACCTGCGCATGATCCCCGGCATGACGCTCATGCAGCCCAGGAGCGGCGAAGAGCTGCGCGACATGCTGTGGACCGCGGCCCACCACGAGAAGGGGCCGGTCGCGGTGCGCTTCCCACGCGCCAACATCCCCGAGGAGAAGCTCCCCGAGGGCGAACCCCGGCTGCTGCCCATCGGCGTCTCCGAGCAGCTGCGCGCCGGCGGCGACGTCGCCATCCTCGCGCTCGGCACGATGGTGGCCCCCGCGCTCAGGGCCGCCGACCTGCTGGCCGAGCAGGGCGTCTCGGCGACGGTGGTGAACGCGCGCTTCGTCTGCCCGCTCGACGAGGTCGCGATCCTCGGGCTCGCGACCTCGGTGGGACGGCTCGTCACGATCGAGGAGAACGTGCCGATGGGTGGCTTCGGCAGCGCGGTGAGCGAGTGCCTCGACCGCGGCGGCCTCTCCGTGCCGCTGCTGCGCATCGCCCTGCCCGAGCAGTTCGTGACGCACGGCCAGCGCGACCTGCTGCTGCAGCGCGTCGGGCTCGACGCTCCCGGCATCGCCCGGCGCACGCTCGACTGGCTCCGCACCACCCAGCGCCAGTACACATGAGAGGCCGCGTGCGCCGCGTCGCGATCCTGGGCCACATCGGCCGGCCCGGGGTCCGGCGCGCCGCCGCGAAGCTGCGCACGCGGCTCGCGCGCCGCGGCTGCGACGTGCGCCTCGAGCAGCAGCTCGCGGACCTGATGGGGATCGAGGGCGCACCGCTCCCCGAGCTGGCGCGCTGGTGCCAGCTCGCCATCAGCCTGGGCGGCGACGGCACCGTGCTCGCCGGCGGACGCGCCATGGCGGGGCAGAAGGGCGTGCTGCTCGCCGTCAACTTCGGCGGCCTTGGCTTCCTCGCCGCCGCCGAGGAGGACGAGCTCGATCGGGCCGTGGACGCCGCGCTCGCCGGGAGGTGGAAGGTGCGGGAGCGCCGCCTGCTCCGCGCCGCCGTCCGGCGGGGCCGCAAGGCCGCGCGGGTGTTTTCGCGCCTCGCCATGAACGACGCGGTGGTGAAGAGCGCCGGCGGACTCGCGGCGGTCCACCTCCAGATGCACGCGCTCGGGCAGGACCTCGGCTATCTGCTGGCCGACGGTCTCATCGCCGCGAGCGCCTCGGGTTCGACCGCCTACTCGCTCTCGGCCGGCGGCCCGGTGCTGGCGCCCGACGTCGAGGCGCTGGTGGTGACGCCGGTCTGCGCGCACACGCTCGGCAGCCGCGCGCTGGTGCTCGCGGCCGACGACGAGCTGTCGCTCCGGCTGATCGGTTCGGTGGACCACTCGATCCTGCTGCTCGACGGCCAGGAGATGGTCGAGCTCGAGCCCGGCGACACGATCCGCGTCCGTCTCGACCGCGCCGCGGTGCGCTGCCTGCGCAACCCGGAGCGCCCCTTCGCGCGCTCGCTCCAGGCCAAGCTCGGCTGGCAGGGGAGCGCCCGGCGGAGCCTCTAGCCCGGACGCCATCCCGTGCTCGAACGCCTCGTCATCCGCGACCTCGCGCTGGTCGAGCGCGCCGAGGTCCCTTTCGGCCCCGGGCTCAACGTGGTCACGGGCGAGACCGGCGCGGGCAAGTCGCTGCTGATCCAGGCGGTGGACCTGCTGATGGGCGGGCGGGCCGATGCGGGCGTGGTGCGCGACGGGGCGAAGGCCGCGGTGGCCGAGGGCGAGTTCCGGGTGGAGGGCGAGCTCGCCGCGCGCGTGTCCGCACTGCTCTCCGAGTGGGGCGTCGAGTGCGACGGCGAGACCGTGATCGTGCGGCGCGAGGTGCAGGCCGGGGGCAAGAGCAGGGCGCTCGTCAACCAGTCCGCGGTGACGCGCGGCGCGCTCGCGCAGCTGGGCGACGTCCTCGCCGACCTCCACGGCCAGCACGAGCACCAGAGCCTGCTCCGGCCCGACGCCGGGCTCGACGTGCTCGACCGGCTCGGCGGCCTCTCCGAGGACGTCGCGCACTACTGCGTTGCGCTCGCGGCGTGGCGCGCCGCGACCGCGGAACTCGCGACGCTCGAGGCCTCGCTCGCCGACGTCGCCGACCGGCGCGAGTGGATGGAGCAGGCCGCGCGCGAGCTGGACGAGGCGAAGCTCGTCACCGGCGAGGAGGAAGGCCTCAAGGTCGAGGCCGCGCGCCTCGCGCACGCCGACCGGCTGCGCACGCTGGTCGAGCAGGCCCTCGCGAAGCTCGCGGACGGCGAGGGCGCAGCGGTGGACGCGATCGCCGCGGCGGCGCGCGCGGTGGAACAGGCGGCCTCCCTCGACCCGAGCCTCGCCGACGCGCTGCCCACGCTCGACGAGGCGCGCATCGCGGCGGCCGAGGCGGCGCGCGCGCTCTCGGCGTATGGCGCCGGGCTCGAGGCCGACCCGCAGGCGCTGGAGGCGGTCGAGGCGCGCCGCGAGCGGATCGCGCGGCTCCAGCGCAAGTACCGCCGCGACGTGCCCGGGCTGATCTCGTGGCGCGCGGAGCTGGCGGCCGAGCTGGCGACCGGCGAGGACGCGGAAGGCGCGCTCGGGCGCGCCCGAGCGCAGACCGCCGAGACGGAGGCGAGGTGCCTGGCCGTGGGGCGCGCGCTGTCGCGGAAGCGCCACGCCGCAGCGAAGGAATGGGGCGCCAGCCTGACGCGCGAGCTCAAGCCACTCGGCTTCCCGCACGCGCGGCTCGGCTTCGTGGTCGGACCGGCCGCCGAAGGCGCGCCGGCGCCCGGCGCGCGCGGGCTCGACCGGGTCGAAATCCTGTTCACGGCGAATCCCGGCGAGCCGGCGCGGCCGCTGCAGAGGATCGTCTCAGGCGGCGAGCTGTCGCGCGTCATGCTGGCCTTGAAGACCGCGCTGGAAGCCCAAGACCCCGTTGACCTTCTGCTCTTCGATGAAGTAGATTCCGGCATCGGCGGTGCCGTGGCTCAGGCGGTCGGAGAGCGCCTCCGGCGGCTGTCGCGGCACCGCCAGATCGTCTGCGTCACCCACCTGCCCATGATCGCCTCCCTCGCCGCCCACCACGTCCGGGTCACGAAGCACGTCACCGGCGGGCGCACCATCGCGCGCATCGAGCCGGTGGCGGGGGAGGAGCGCGTGGACGAGCTGGCGCGGATGCTGGCGGGCGAGCGGGTCACCGAGACCACGCGGCGCCAGGCGCGCGAGCTGCTCGCCGACGCGCCGGCGCGACCGGCGGCCGCGCGGGGGAGCGCCTCATGATCGTCCCGAGCCGCGCCGAGTTCCGCGCCCTCGCGGCGGGCGGCAAGCTGGTGCCGGTCTACCGCGAGGTGTTCGCGGACCACGACACGCCGGTCTCGGCGTTCCGCAAGATCGACGACGGGCCGTACGCATTCCTGCTCGAGAGCGTGGAGGGCGGCGAGAAGTGGGGCCGCTTCTCGCTGCTCGGCAGCCGCCCCTCGCTGGTCTTCGTCGCCCGCGGAGAGCGCTGTGAGCTGCGCGAGGGGGGGCGCGTGACGCCGCTCGCCGGCAAGCCGACCGAGGAGTTGGCCGCGCTGCTCGCGCGCCACCAGGCGGTGCCACTCCCCGGCCTGCCGCGCTTCTGTGGCGGCGCGGTCGGCTACCTCGGCTACGACGCGGTGCGCTGGTTCGAGCGCATCCCGGCGCGGACCAAGGACGACCTCGGGCTGCCCGATGCGGTGTTCCTGTTCGGCGACGTGGTGAGCGTGTTCGACAATCTCACGCACACCATGAAGGTGGTGACGCACGCGCCGGGCGGAGACGATCCCGACGCGGCGTACGACGCCGCGGTGGCGCGGCTCGAGGCCGAGGTAGCGCGGCTGAGGACCCCGCTCGCGTGGGCCGAGCCGGCGCCCGGCGAGGCGCCGTCCGAGCCGCGCTCGTCCGCCACCCGGCCGGGCTTCATGGCGGCGGTCGAGCGCGCGAAGGAGCACATCCGCGCCGGCGACATCTTCCAGGTGGTGCTGGCGCACCGCATGAGCGCGCCGGTGCGGCAGCCCGCGTTCGAGGCCTACCGCGCGCTGCGGGTCACCAACCCGTCGCCTTACATGTACTTCCTCAGGCTCGGCGACTTCAGCCTGGCGGGCTCCTCGCCCGAGGTGCTGGTGCGGCGCACCGACAACGTGGTGGAGGTGCGGCCGATCGCCGGCACGCGCCCGCGCGGGCGGAACCCCGAGGAGGACCAGCGGCTCGAGGAGGAGCTGCGCGCCAGTGAGAAGGAGCGCGCCGAGCACGTCATGCTGGTGGACCTGGGCCGGAACGACGTGGGCCGGGTGGCCGAGTTCGGCACGGTCGAGACCAACGAGTACATGACGGTGGAGCGCTACTCCCAGGTCATGCACCTGGTGTCGAACGTGCGCGGGCGCGGGCTGCCGAAGCTCCAGCCGCTCGACATCGTGCGGGCCTGCTTCCCGGCCGGCACCGTCTCGGGGGCCCCCAAGGTGCGGGCCATGGAGATCATCGAGGACCTCGAGCCGGTGCGGCGCGGGGTCTACGCGGGCGCCGTCGGCCATTTCGACTATCATGGCAACTTGGATCTGTGCATCGCCATCCGCACGCTGGTGTACGCGAACGGACAGGCGCACTGGGGCGTGGGCGCGGGCATCGTCGCGGACTCCGACCCCGAGGGCGAGTGGCAGGAGACGCTCAACAAGGGACGCGCGCTGTGGCTGGCGGTGCAGCGCGCCGAACGGGGCTCGCCGTGATCCTGGTCATCGACAACTACGACTCCTTCACCTACAACCTGGTGCAATACCTGGGCACGCTGGGCGCCGCGGTCGAGGTGCATCGCAACGACACGGTCACGGTCGAGGCGCTCGCCGCGAAGCCGGCGGAGGGCCTGGTGGTCTCGCCGGGGCCGGGTGAGCCGCGCGACGCGGGCATCTCGGAGGCGGCGATCGCGCGCTTCGCCGGCCGGGTGCCGGTGCTGGGCGTGTGCCTCGGACACCAGGCGCTGGGCGAGGTCTACGGCGGCAGGGTGGTGCGCGCGCCGCGGCTCATGCACGGCAAGACCAGCCCCATCCTGCACCGGGGCCGCGGCATCTTCGCCGGCCTCGACAACCCGTTCGAAGCGACTCGCTACCATTCGCTCATCGTCGAGCGCGAGTCGCTCCCGGAGGTCCTCGAGGTGACCGCGTGGACGCCGGAGGGGGAGATCATGGGCCTCAAGCACCGCGACCACGAGACCTGGGGCGTGCAGTTCCATCCCGAGTCGGTGCTGACGCGGCCGGGGCTCAAGCTGATCGAGAACTTCCTGACCCTGTGCCGCCAGCAGAGGAGCGTCGCCCGATGATCCAGTCCGCCATCGCCCGCGCGGTGCTGCGCGACGACCTGCCGCGCGACCTCGCCCGCGCCAGCATGGAGCAGATCCTGGCGGGCGAGGCCAGCCCCGCGCAGATCGCGGCGCTCGCGGTTGCGTTGCGCATGAAGGGGGAGACCCCCGAGGAGATCGCGGGCATGGCCGAGGCGATGCGCCTGCGCGTGCCGCCCATCCGCACGCGGCGCACCCCGCTCATCGACACCTGCGGCACCGGCGGCGACAACGCCGGCACCTTCAACATCTCGACCACCGTGGCCATCGCGGTCGCGGCGTGCGGCGTGGCGGTGGCGAAGCACGGCAACCGCGGGGTCTCGAGCCGCACCGGCAGCGCGGACGTGCTCGAGTCGCTGGGCGTGCGCATCGACCTCACGCCCGAGAGTGCGGGGCGCTCGCTCGACCTGCTCGGCATCACCTTCCTGTTCGCGCCCAACTACCACACCGCGCTGCGCCACGCGGCGGGCCCACGCCGCGAGGTCGGCGTGCGCACCGTGTTCAACCTGCTCGGGCCGCTGACCAACCCCGCTGGGGCCACCCGCCAGCTGCTCGGCGTGTTCGCCGACGACCTGGTGCGCCCGGTGGCCGAGGTGCTGCGCATGCTCGGCAGCGAGCGCGCCTGGGTGGTGCACGGGCTCGACGGGCTCGACGAGCTCACGGTGTTCGCCCCGTCGCACGGCGCCGAGCGGGACGGCGGCGAGATCCGCGAGTACGAGGTGGACCCCGGGTCGCTGGGCCTGGCGAACACCGACCGCGCCGCGCTGGCGGGGGGCGATGCCGCCACGAACGCGGCGAAGACGCGCGCGGTGCTGGCGGGGGAGAAGGGCCCGGCGCGCGACATCGTCGTGCTCAACACCGGCGCCGCGCTGGTGGTCGCGGGCGTCTCGAAGAACCTCGCCGAGGGCGTGGCGCGCGCGCAGCAGGCGCTCGACCGCGGCGAAGCCGCCGCGAAGCTCGCCCAGCTCGCGGCCTTCCGCGGCTGAGGCCGCGCACCAGGGGAGGCCGTCATGTTCTGCTCGCGCTGCGGCAGCCCGGTCCCGGAGGCCGCCGCGTTCTGTCCGCGCTGCGGCGCGCCGGTGATGGCGCCACCGCCTCCGGCCACATCCGCCGCTCCGGCCGCGCCTGCGCCCGGGTGGGCGGCCG
>CAYHRW010000048.1:2249-14412 GCA_964359105.1 uncultured bacterium | reverse complement strand
GGAATGCTGGAGCGGACGCGGACCGGCAGTTGCAGCGGCCGGGCGAACATGGGGGACCTCCCGCAGGACGCCAAGGGAGCGCCACTTTATCCGCTTCGACAGACCCCGGCAATCGCACGGCGGGTCTGCAACCTGACCGCCGGCCCCTGCGGCCCGATGGTCGTCGTCCTGTTCCAGCTCTCGAATGCCATGGGACGCGTGAGCGTCGGCCGTTCGCCGGTGGTGCCGAGCTTGCAGATCACGATGGTGTCGGCGGAGCCCCGACGCTCGCTCCCGGCATGCGGGTTGCACCGGATCACCGTTGACCGGAGAAGACCTGTTGGCGGACACGGACCTGTCCCGTGCCCGGAAAGCCGAGGCCTCGATGCGACCGCACCTCCAGGGACACCTGCTGGTCCTTCTCGTACTCCCCGGCCTGATCGCCGGCACGCTGGGCCGTCCCGCCGAGGCCGCGCGGCGGCGGTTCTTCAACACAGTGAACGCCACCTCGGCCGCCTTCCTCTATCAGAGCCAGTTCGAGGCCTACGTGGACTCGATGGCGGCCTGCGGGATCGGGAGCCTGCGGGTCGCCGGACAGTGGCGGCTCAAGTGCCACCAGTGCGCCCCCGACACCATGGACGTCAACACCAACCCGGCGCCGGGCGTCTACGACTTCGGCTTCTACTTCGACCGCCTCGACTACGCGGTCTTCACCCGGGGCATGAAGCTGATGGTGTGCTTCAACCTGGGGGGCAAGCTCCCGAGCGACCCGCTCGCCGGGGGCTCCCAGCCGGTGTGGCCCGAGTTCCTTGGCGACGCGGACGCGATGATGTACCGGGCGAGCCCCGGGGTGGACCTGACCTACAGCTTCAACCTGATCCGCACCCCCCGCATCGCCCGGCCCTCCACGCGCGCCTCGATGCTGGCGTTCGCGGGCGAGGTGGTGCGGCAGTTCCTCGCCCGCTACGGCGATGCGGTCCTCGGGTTCTCGTTCACCCTCGCGCACTTCGGCGAGGCCGAGTACCCGCTCGCCGGCTACCCCTATTTCTGCGACACCTCGCCCGATGCGGCGGCCGCGTTCCGCCCGTGGCTTGCCGGGCACTACGGCACGCCGCAGGCAGTGGCCGCGGCGTGGGGCCACTCGCCGCCGTTCACGAGCTTCGACCAGATCCAGATCCTGGACGGGCAGGGCTCGCCCCCCATCGGGCAGGCCCCCGCCGCCTATCTCGACTTCATGGCCTATCGCGAGGACGCGCTCGGGAGCTTCCTCCACGAGGTGCGCGACACCGTGCACGCCAACGGCGGCCAGGTGATGGCGCAGTTCGGCTCGGTGTGGGACGTGCTCTCGACCACGCGCGGCACCGTCGGGTTCGGCCGCCAGGTGGAGGGCTTCGATCTGGTGGTGGTGGACGACGCGCCCGGCTACGACCACACCTTCTCGATGGACTACACCCGCACCAACACGCCCGGCGTGCCGTTCGGCAACGAGGCCGATGCCCCCTGCCAGATGGGCTGCACCACCGGCAACACCAGCCAGTGCTGCTACCCCTGGCCCGGCAATCCGTATTGGAGCGAATCGCTCGCGAAGACCCAGTTCGACGCCTACTTCGAGCAGAGCTACCCGCGCGGCGCCACCTGGATGGACCTCGCCAACTGGGACAACTTCTACGACGACGGCGCGTTCGCGATCTACGCCGCGCAGGTGGCGAACGCGGTCGCGATGGCGATCCAGCCCGTGACCACCGTGATCGCCGCCGACACGCAGCACGTCTCGCAGCGCGACTGGTACGTCCACCACCACGAGAGCGCCTTCGTCAACGGACTCGTCGCGACCCACGCCGCGCTGGGGGGCCAGAGCACGCCGATCGCGGTGGCGCTGGCCTACGACCTCGAGCCGCCGGTGCTGGTGGATGTCCCGCCCGATCCCGCGAGCCCAGCGCTCTCGCTCGCGATCGCCGGCCGCAACCCCGCGCGGGGCGAGACGGTGGTGCGCTTCACGCTGGCGAGGCGCGAGCGCGCGAGCCTCACGCTGCTCGACGTGGCGGGGCGGATGGTGCGGGCGCTCGCCGCCGGCGAGTTCGGGCCCGGCGACCACACCGTGCCCGTGGACGGGCGCGACCTCCCGAGCGGGGTCTATCTGGTCCGGCTCGAGACGCCGTCGGGGCGCCTCGCCCTGAGGCTCGAACTCATACGCTGACCGGCGGGCTGCGCGCCGCCGGCGCAGACCGACCCCCCGGGTCCGGTTCCGGGGGCGGGTCAGCGGGGCGCAGGCCGCGAGTTGCAGGAGCCGGCTGCCGGCTGCGCCCCGCCCGAACGTCACGTCATCGCACGATCACCACGCGACGGCTGAAGACGGTCCGGCCAAGGCTCGCGCGCACCAGGTACATCCCGGCCACGAGCGGATTCCCGGCGTCGTCCCTCAGGTCCCAGTCGAGGACGGCCGGCCCGGCGGACCGCTCAGCGTCGTAGAGCGTGCGCACGTGACGCCCGGAGACGTCGTAGGCCTCCACGCGGATCCTGCCCGGCTGCGGCTGCGAGTAGGCGAACTGCGCCATCCCCTGCGCCGGGTTGGGCCACGGGCTCGAGAACTGGAGCGGGAACCACGGGCCTTCGACCCCGACCGCGGTCGCCGTGCGCACCACCACATTCGAGAGCCCCGACCAGTTGCCACGCTCGTCCGCGGCCTTGATGGTGAAGTAGTACGTCGTGCTCGTCGAGAGCCCGGGCACGGTGAAGCTCTGGGTGGTGCCGGCGGGCGCTGGCGCCGGCAGGCCGGTCACGCGCGTGCAGATCGGGAAGTTCGCGGCCGTGATCGGGGAGGTGGAGTAGCGGAGGTCGAACTGGGTGGCCGTGCCGGTCAGGCTGTCGTCCCCGGGGGAAGTCCAGGACAGGGTCAGAGCGGTGGCGGTCCCTCCCGCGTGGGCGGCCGGCGTGGAGCCGAAGAAGGCGGTCACGAACACGAGGAGCAGGTACGGAATCAGGCGCAATGGTCCTCCCATGACTCGGGACCGTCGAGGAACGGTCCCTCGCTGTGCGGTCTGAGATGTTCTCGAGGGGAGCGTTGCGTTGTAAACAGAGGGGCGTGTGGCGGCACGGCTCGATGCGGGGATCCCGCCGTGCGGACCGGCGGCTCCCCGCGATCCATCCGCGACGCGAGGGAGCGCGCCCCACGGCACGCCCCGAATCTGCAGGTGCACCGCAGGCGCGGGGCCGCGCGCCGCCGATGATGATGCCGTTGTCGCTCGGGCGATTCCTAATTCATGTGCTGGACGGAATAGGGGACGGCCTTGTTCCATGAGCCTGTTGTCCGTTACAGGTTGGCCCGGTCAGGCAGAGCGAGCAATCCCCGTGCGTCATGCGAGGGGCCATGAGCGGCAGCGGGTCAGTCCTTGGACCTCGACGACCCTTTGTCGCCCATCCGGGCCCGTGGATGCAACGGAAATCAGCGCGCGCCGCGAAAAAAGATCATCGCAGCACGACCACGCGACGGGTGAGGGTCGCGTTCCCGGTGGCCGCGCGCACGAAATACACCCCGCTGCCGATCGGGGTTCCACCGGCCTGATCGAAACGCCACACTATCGAGGTCCGCCCCGCGGGGAGCACGCTCTCGAGCAGCATGCAGACCCGGCGTCCAGCCACATCGAGCGCCTCGACGCGCACCATGCCGCTCTGCGCGAGGGAAAGTGCGATGCGCGTCGCGTCGCGCGCCGGGTTCGGCCACGGCGCTGACAGTGAGAGGCCTGTCAGGGCCACGGGGACCCCCGCGACGTCGTCCTCCGGCCGCGGGCCGTCGAAGAGCACGAGCTGCGGAGGCAGGCCGGTGTCGAGCGGCCCCGCCAGCAGGGTGTCCGCCCCGGCGCGGAAGACGAACAGGCCGGGGGCCGCGAAGCTGTTGTTGCACACATACAGCTCGCCGCGGTCGTCCAGGGCGCAGTCGGCCAGGCTGAAGCCCCCCGGGTCGAACAGGGTGCCGAGGACCGCGTGGGTGGCGTCGCTCCACGAGACCAGCCGGGTGTCGTACGAGGCGTCGCTGACGATGGCGTAGTGGTGGTGGGGCCAGACCGTACTCGGGCGCTGCCAGGCGAAGTCCAGCACGTCGCCGCCCAGGGCCACCTCGGTGATGACCAGGCCGGCGCTCTGGATGGCCTGTGGCGGGGGCGCTCCCCACCCGCCCAGCGAGATGGCCTCGATCCCGCCGTCCAGCACACCGTAGTGGCCGACGCAGCCGATCAGCAGCCGGTTCTCGACCGGGTCGAAGGCGAAGGTGGTGACCGGGTTCTTCCCGGCGAGCAGCACAGCCTGGCTGCCCGGCAGGAACGGGTCGGCGTCGTAGACGGTGTCGGCCCGGGTGTCCACGACGGCGACCAGGCTGGTATCCGTGGGCAGGAAGTTGGCGAGCCGCTGGAGCGCCACGAACAGGAGCGGCCCGACCCGGATCATCCGGGCCGCCTCGGGGTTGCCGTCGGCGTCCGCGAAGGCGGCGAGCGAGACGGTGCCGAGCGTCGCCCCGGTCGCGGGGTTGACGATGAGCAGGTCGGGCGACCCCAGGCGCGACACGTAGGCCCGGGTGGGCGACACGAAGGCGATGTCCTGCGGGTTCGTCCCGTTGCCCACCGAGAACTGCCGGATGGTGGCGTAGCCCGCCGCGGGGTCTATGACCTGGATGTTGTCCTGCCCGAGCCGGTTCACCACGTAGAGCAGCCCGTCGTACCAGCGCGCCACGGCGTCGCTGTGCACCGGGGCCACATCCCTGGTGACCGCCCGGGTGGCGAGGTCCACGACCGAGAGGCTCCCGGTGCTGTAGTCGGAGGTCAGCACGAAGGCGCGAGTCTCGGCCGCGGCCGCGGGGCCGGCGGCCAGCAGCAGGGCCAGGGGCAGGGTCCGGAGCAGGGCGAGGGGCAGGAGGCGGCGGATGAGGCGGCGTGGCATGGTCAATCCTCCCTGAGGGGTGAGGGCTCCGGCCCGCCCAGGCGCAGCGCGCACGAGACGAACACGCTGCGCCCGGGGAGCGGGAAGCCGGCGATGTCGGCGACGCGGTCGTCGCCCAGGTTCTTGCCCTCCACCGTGACCCGGAGGGGCCAAGCGAAGGGCGCGAGCGAGAGCCAGGCGCCGGCGAGGGTGCGGCTCGGGACGCGCTGGCGGTTGTAGGGATCGAGGTAGTCGTCGCCGATGTACTGGAGGTCGGCGCCGAGGTGGAGTCCGAGCCGGCCCAGCGCGCCAGAGGCGGGGCGCCAGCCGAGTCTCCCGTAGCCCTGGCGCCCCCGGACGCTGGGGAAGGCGCTTGCCCACCCAGAAGGCGGGCGTGGGCCCCAGGTTGATGGCCGACTGCCAGGTGAAGGCGGCCGAGGCCGTGAGCCCGGCCGGAGCCTCGAGCCGCGCGCTCCACTCCTCGCCGCGGATGCGCGCCCGGGAGAAGTTCTGGGCCTTCACGCTGCTCGCCGAGTTCTTGACGTAGAGCACCAGGTCGCGCGCGTCCGAGCCGTAGTGCGCCCACTCGGACGCAGCGCGGAAGCCCAGCACCGCGCCGCTCCACGCCACGCCCGCGTCGCGGTTCTCGGCGGCTTCGGGGCGGAGCGCGGGGTTGCCGAGCACGCTCCCCTGGTTGCCGAACAGCTCGAGGAAGCCGGGCGCGCGCTCGGCCTCGGCCCAGTTCGCTCGCAGCTCGAGCCCCCACCCCACCACGACGCGCACCCCGAGCTGGGGCGAGGAGAGCTCCCGCGCCAGGTCGGTCGCCACCGGCAGGCCGGACGGGCCGACCGAGCGCAGGTGGTCCTCGATGCGATCCCAGCGCCGCGCCGCGTGCAGCACCAGGCGCCCGCCCGCCGGCCGCAGGTCGAGGCTCGCCATGGCGCCGCGCCCGGAACGCCGGCTCTCGGGCGGATCGGTGCGGCCGTCGGCCGCGTCGGCGAGAGCGGCGCGCTCGCGCGAGAGCGAGCCCGAGGTCTCGAGCGCGAGCCACGGCAGCGCCGCAGGCCAGGCCAGCGCCAGGGTCAGCTCGTCGCCCGCCATGCGGTCGTCGGTATCGTGGCGGCCCACGCCCAGCTCGCCGCGGTCGGGCAGCCGCGTGTCGCGGAAGCGCGAGCGCTCGCGGTTCGCGGCCGCGCGCAGCTCGACGCGCGGGACGAGCCGCGCCCCTTCGCGCGCCGCCCGCACCTGCGAGAGCGCGCGCAGGAACGAGAGCCGGGGCGAGAGCGCCGGCGTGGCGCCCAGCCCGGACAGGCCCTGCGCCTTGTGGAACACGTCCTCACGGACGCGCAGGCTCAGCCCAGGCCGCGGGCGCCACGTCGCGGTCGCGAGCGCGCTCCACGCGTCGAAGCGGTCGTTGACGCGGGTGGTGACCGAGTCGTCCGCCGGGTTCAGCGGCGTACCGTTGTCGTCGTGGTAGCGGAAGTCCCCGCGCGAGCCCTGGTAGCCGGCGTGCGCGAGCAGCGCGAGCTGCCCGCGCTCGAAGCCACCGGTGCCGCGCCCCTCCCACGTGCCGAACGAGCCGCGGCCGAGGCGCAGCTCGCGCAGGCCGGGCGAGGAGACCGTGACCAGGTTGACCGCCCCGCCCGGGGCGGCGACCCCGAGCCCGAGCGGGGCCAGTCCGCGATAGACCTCGACCCGCTCGACCGCCGTGGCGGGCAGGTCCGAGAGGCTCACGATGCCGTGCGCGGCCGAGGTGAGCGGCACGCCGTCGAGGAGCACCGCGACCTGCCCGGGTGGCGCGCCGCGCAGCGAGACGGTGCTGAACGCCCCGAGCCCGCCGTAATGCAGGACGTGCACGCCTGCCGCTTCCGAGAGCACTTCGCTCAGGCTCTCCAGCGCGCGGCCCGCGGTCCCGGCCCTGAGATCGGTGACGAACGCGGTGGGGAGCCGGCGGCGCGCCCCGGCGAGCGCGCGCTCGCGCTCCACGCGCACCTCGGGCAGCGTGTAGACGGAGTCCGCGGGCCCTGGAGGGCTCACGGCCGGCTCTGCGTTCCGGCCGGGCGGACCGGCGGCGGCCAGCAGCAGGAAGAGCAGGACGATCACGGCGTCGCTCGCGCCCAATCGAAAAGCCCCGAACGCCGCGCGAGGAGTCGCGGGAGCCGGGGCCCAAACGGACGCCGTCACCCCCGATGCTCTCCGACGAAGCACCACGGGCTGATGCGTTCCGGGCAGGTTTCCTGACTCAGGGCCGCTCGTGGGTCTCGCCTTCCCGGCGGCCGAGCGTCTGGTGCGCCCGGCGTGGCCAGTGGCTTCGACCCGTCATGCCCATCACAGTGGCGGGACCGTGGGGGCTTCTCACCCCTCTTCCCTTTTACCCGCAGGATGCGGCACCCGGAATGTGTCGGGACGCAAGGTGCGGCATGCGTGCGCGCGCGTCAAGGGCTTTCGTGCCGCGCTGGTAGCATGCGCGCTCCGTTCGACGACCCTCAACGTGGAGACGCCCATGGAAGAAGTCACGCTCAAGGTCATCGGCACGGTGCGCAACGGACGCGCCGCGGCGGAGGACCGCGGCTGGGGCGCGGTGGTCTCGACCATCGAGCTCGCGCCGCGCTACGCGCCCGGCCTCGACGGGCTCGAGGGCTTCTCGCACGTCGTCGTGCTGTTCTTCATGCACCGCGACGAGGGCGGCGAGTGCGCGACGCTCAAGCGCCGCCCGCGCGGGCGCGCCGACATGCCCGAGCTCGGCGTGTTCGCGCAGCGCGCTCGCATGCGCCCGAACACGGTCGGCATCACGGCGGTCGAGATCGTGCGAGTCGAGCCCGGAAGGCTCACGGTGCGCGGCCTCGACGCCGTGGACGGCACGCCGGTGCTGGACCTCAAGCCCTACTTCCCAATCTTCGACCGGGTCGAGTCGGCGCGGGTGCCCGGGTGGGTGCCGCGGCTGATGGAAGGCTACTTCGAGGGCTGACGGGGTACGCGTGGGCGTGGCGCGCGCGCCGGCGCTGGCCCCGCGCCGACGGTGAGCGCGGCCTGCCGCGGCCCCGCGCCCTCGAGCAGCGCGCGGGCGCGGCGGAAGACCGCGTGCCACATCGGGCGCGTGAGCCTGCCGGTGCTGGTGTTCTGGCGGCTCGGGTGGTACGAGGAGAGGAGCACCGTGCCGCCCGGGAGCACGGACTCGGCCCGGTGCGCGAAGCGCGGCCGCAGGCGGGGCTCGAGCCGCTCCCACCACCCCGCGGCGCGCAGGAAGCGCTCGTGCGCGATGCCGCCCAGCGCCACCACCACGCGCACGTGCTCGAGCAGCGCGATCTCGGCCGCGAGGAACGCGCGGCAGCGCTCGAGCTCCGCGCGCGCCGGGCGGTTCTGCGGCGGGGCGCAGCGCGCCGCCGCGGTCACGTAGCAGCCGCGGAGCCGCATCCCGTCGTCGCGCGACACCGAGCGCGGCTGGCTCGCGAAGCCGAAGCGGTGGAGCGCCGCGTAGAGCCAGTCCCCGCTCGAGTCGCCGGTGAACACGCGGCCGGTGCGGTTGCCGCCGTGCGCCGCGGGCGCCAGGCCCACCACCAGTAGCAGGGCGCGCGGGTCACCGAATCCGGGCACCGGGCGTCCCCAGTACTCCTCGTCCCGGAACGCGCGCTTCTTCTCGCGCGCCACGCGCGCGCAATGCGCGCGCAGCCGCGGGCAGCGCTCGCAGCCGACGATCCCGCGGCGCACCGCCGCGAGCGACGGGAACACCGGGCGCCCGGCGTTCATGGCGTCAACGGTAGAGCGACTTGATCTGGCCCCACGTGATGTCGCGCGTCGGTACGTCCGCGCACGGCACCGTGCTGGTGTTCCAGATGAGGCAGCGGTTCGTGAGCGGGTCGGTGATGCGCTCGAACGGACCGGTGAACTCGGCCGCCTTGATCTCGTTGAGCACGATGGTGGCCGGGGTCGCGCAGCCCGGGCAGAAGCCGGTGCCGATGCTCTTCATGTAGCTTACGGTGGCGCGGTAGCCGTAGTACTGGACGCCCGCGGTGAGCGGGCTCGGGGCGGCGATCGCGTAGCCGACCTTGAGCCGCGCGCGCGAAGGCAGCGGGTTGGGGTTCGGCGGGCTGGTCGTGTTGGTCTGGTAGCCGGCGATGCCGCCGGCCGCGAGCCCGGCCCACGGGTCCGTGCATCCGCCCGGGGCAGTGGTGAAGTCCGCGGAGGTCGAGAGCGCGGTCTGGCGGCAGACCGCGGCGTTGAAGAACTGCCACCAGTCGGGAAGCACCGCCGCGTCCACCTGCAGGTCAACCACCGATTCGACGCCCACGAAGTCCGGCTGGTCGGTGGTGGTGACGAACGACGCGGTCATCGGCGCGCTGCCGGTGTTGGTGTTGCAGGCGAAGGTCTTCGCGCTCACCGGGTTGTCGGTCCAGCAGCCGGCGCCCCACGCCAGGTTGACGCCGGCGGCGGCCCGCACTGAAGGCGCACCCAACGCGAGCAGCGCGCACACGGACAGGAGAATCCTCTTCACCCTTCCCTCCCTGGAAGTCCCCGGGACACGGGACGTGTGATGTCGTCGCGGGTGACGTCGGCCCGGATAGGGCGACGGGGCGCCCGCCCTGTGGAGGCGGCCGCCCCGTGCCGAGTTCTGCGGGCGACTAGCGGTAGAGCGACTTGACCTGACCCCACGAGGTGTTGCGCGCGGGCACGGCAGCGCATGCCACCGTGCTGGCGCCCCAGGTGAGGCAGCGGTTGATGTCCTGGTCGGTGACGCGCTCGAAGGGCCCGGTGTTCTCGGCCGACTTAATCTCGTTGAGCACGATGGTGACCGGGGTCGTGCAGCCCGCGCAGCTCGGCGAGCCCACGGTCTTGGCGTAGTTCATCGTGGCGCGGAAGCCATAGTACTCCGTGCCGCCCGTGAGCGGGCTCGGGTCTGCGAGCGCGTAAGCGACCTTGAGGCGCGCCCAGCCCGGCGTGTTCACCCTCTCGTCGTGGATCGGCGAGGCGGCGGTCTGATAGGCCGCGATGCCTCCGGCCCCGAGTCCGAACCACTGGTCCGTGCAGCTGGTCTGGGGGGCGCCGCTGAAGTCCGCGGAGGTGGAGAGCGAAGTCTGGCGGCAGGTGCCGGCCTCGAAAAACGTCCACCAGTCGGGGACAGTGACGCCGTCGACCTGGAAGTCCAGCACGCACTCGACGCCGACGAACGCCGGCTGGCTAGCCGTCGGCGTGTACGAACCGGTCATCTGCGCGTTGCCGGTGTTGGTGTTGCAGGCGAACGTCTTCGCGTTGACCGGGTTCTCGAGCCAGCAGCCATTTCCCCACGCCAGGTTCAGGCCGGGGGCGGCAGACGCGGCTGACGCGCCCAGCACCAGCAGCGCGCCACTGAGCAGAAGTAGCCTCTTCATCGTTCCCTCCTTGGGGTTTCGGGTTCCCACGGCACAACGTGCACGTCGTTCGAATCGAAGAGCGTCCAGCGTCTCGAGCCACGAGCGAGAAGCAGCCATCGTCCCGGGGCAGCGGCGGATCCGCGAGGTGAGGTGCAGCGTCAGGTCCCGGTCATGGCTCCACCACGCACACCGCGGCCCGGCATGACGGCCGGGAGCACAGCGACGGACGCCCAGCGCAACTCGGGGAAAATCCCGCCTCCCGCCACCCGGCGTCAAGGGGAATCGTAGGTGCCGGGAGTAGGTGCCGGGCGGGGGGGGCCTTCAGCGGGAGCCCAGCCAGTGAAGACGCACGGCGGCCACACCTTGCGCATCCCGGACCCGGACGAAGTAGAGCCCCGGCGGCGCGCTGCCCCCGCTCGGGCCCTCGCCGCGCCACGTGAGCGAGGCTTCGGCCGCGCCCACCGCCCGGGACCAGATACGCCGTCCGCTCGCGTCCAGGATCTCGAGGCGCGCCTCTCCCGTGAGGCGCATCAGCTGGAGGCGCAGCTCGCGGCGCGCGGGGTTCGGGAGCAACACGAGGTCGGGGCCGGACCCCACCCCTGCCGGACCGGCGTCCCCTCCCGCCCGCAGCAGCGCGAAGCTCCCCGGCGCGAGCGCGAGCGCGACCCGCGTCCCGCCCACCACGCGACCCACCGGCAGCTCGTTCCACTCCCCGACCGCCGTGCCCAGGCGCCACACGCGGCGCGTGCCACCGAGCAGGAGCCCGAGGGTGCGCGCCGCCAGCGAGTCGCTGTTCACCACCAGGAGGTAGCGCGTGCCGGTGCTGTCCGCGAAGTGTCCGAGCGCGGCGCGCCCCTCGACCGCCGTGAGCAGATCGTCCGGCGTGAACGGCGTGCCGCCCGCGGGGGTGCCCCCAGCGTGCACGGTGGCGAGCCAGGTGAGCGCGGCCAGGGTCTCGCCCGCCGGCCGCACGCGCCGGTCCAGATCCCTGACCACGCCGTACCAGGCCGTGCGGCGGCCGTCATAGCCGATGATCGCGGGCTGCCAGTTCCATTGCGGATCGGGCGCCGGGGTCCAGTAGGTGAAGTAGCCGATCCCGCGCGCGCCATAGGCCAGCAGCATCGCGACCTGCCACTCCAGCTCGGCCGGGGTGACGGCGCGGTAGCCGCCGTGCTGGACCAGCAGCACGATCGCCCAGAACGGGATCCCGGCCGCCCGCGACAGCTCGCGCAGCCCGGCCGCGTTCTCGACGAACTGCCCGCGGTCGCCGGTGCTCAGGAAGTCGTACTGGTCGTCGCACAGCACCGCGGGACGCACCGACCTCAGGTAGGTCCGCACGTAGGTGCGCCACTGCGCGCCGTCGGCGAAGGCCATCCGCCCGAGCAGGTTGTTCCACGCGGGGTGCGCGGGATCGCGCTGGCGGAGCGCCTCGAACAGCTCCGCCAGCAGCGGGTACTCGGAGACCGGCGGCTCGTCGCCCAGGTAGTACCCGAAGAAGGCCGGGTGGCCGCGGTAGTCGGCCACGATCGAGTCGAGCAGCGCGCCGCCCGCCGGGCTGCCGGGCTCGAGCTCGTGGAAGCGCTCGAAGCGCTCGTCCCAGATCAGGCAGCGCATGCCATGCGCGGCGGCGTAGTCGAGGCGCGCCAGGTTGTCGGCGCGATGCCCGGCGTCCAGCCAGGCCGGGAGCGTGAGCGTGAGCCCCGCGCCGGCCATCTCGGCGACCCGCGCGTCGGTCGTGGACTCGGCCGGCGGGCTCACCCACCCGAACGTCACGAAGCCCGGTATCAGGGCGGCGGCCATCGCCCGGGAAGCGGCGCTCCCGGGGGGGCCGTGGGGTCGCGCCTCCCCGGGAGGGCGGCCGGATCCCGTGGCGTCCACCGGCCTCGCCCCGGGCACGTCCGCGGGCCCGCGGTCGCCGGTAGCCGGCC
>CAYHRW010000048.1:0-2239 GCA_964359105.1 uncultured bacterium | reverse complement strand
CCCCCCGCCCCCCCCCGGCGCCGCCGGGGGGCCCGGGGGGCGCGGGGGGCGCCCCGGCGGGCCGCGACCAGGACGAGCGTCGCGATGCGGTGGACGAGGCTCATGGGGGCGTTCTTGATTGGCTCCTGACGAAACTCTATCTTGACGCGATGCTCGAACGGCTGCGGGGCCTTCTGCTGGGCGGTCCCAAGAATTTCCTCGACCCGCACATCCATCGCAGCCTCGCCCTGATCGCCTTCTTCGCCTGGGTGGGGCTCGGCTCCGACGGCCTCTCCTCCTCGTCGTACGGCCCCGAAGAAGCCTTCCTGCACCTCGGCGGGCACGTCCACCTCGCGCTGTTCCTGGTGGTGGCGACCGTCCTGACGGTGTTCCTGATCTCGGCCTCCTACAGCCAGATCATCGAACTCTTCCCCACCGGCGGCGGCGGCTACCTGGTGGCCACCAAGCTCCTCGGCCCGACGCCCGGCATCGTCTCCGGCTGCGCGCTGGCCGTGGACTACGTGCTCACCATCGCCATCTCGGTCGCCTCGGGCGTGGACGCCATCTTCTCATTCCTGCCGCTGGAATGGCAGCCGCTCAAGCTGCCGGCCGAGTTCGCGATGGTGCTGGCTCTCACCGGGCTCAACCTGCGCGGGGTCAAGGAGTCCGTGCTCGTCCTCACCCCCATCTTCCTGGTCTTCATGCTGAGCCACGTCCTGCTCATCGGCCACGGGATCCTAGGACACTCGACGGCCCTCCCGCACCTCATGACGGATACCATGGCCGACACCCGCCGCGCGGTCTCGGAGCTCGGCCTGTTCGGGGTCGTCGTCATCTTCCTGCGCGCGTTCTCGCTGGGCGGCGGCACCTACACCGGCATCGAAGCGGTGAGCAACAGCACCGACATCCTGCGCGAGCCGCGCATCCAGACCGGCCGGCGCACCATGCTCTACATGGCGATCTCGCTGTCGTTCACCGCCGGCGGCATCCTGCTCTGCTACCTGCTCAACGGCGTCCAGCACCAGGAAGGCCGCACGCTCAATGCCTCGCTGTGGGAGCTGCTCACCTCGGGCTGGCGCATCGGCGACGCCAACATCGGGCCCGCCGTGGTGTGGATCACGCTGCTCTCGGAGGGCGCGCTGCTGTTCGTCGCGGCGCAGACCGGGTTCGTGGCCGGCCCGCGCACCATCGCAGCGATGGCGGTGGACTCGTGGGTGCCCAAGCGCTTCGCCCACCTCTCCGAGCGGCTGGTGACCCAGAACGGGGTCATCACCATGGGCGTGGCCGCCGCGGCGGTGCTGCTCTACACGGTGGGCTCGGTGAAGATCCTGATCGTCATGTACTCGATCAACGTGTTCATGACCTTCACCCTGAGCCAGCTCGGCATGATGCGCCACTGGTGGAACACCCGCCGCGAGCAGCGCCACTGGCGCCGCCGGTTCATCATCGCCTCGATCGGCACCGGCGTCACCGGCCTCATCCTGGTGGTGACCTCGGTGGTCAAGTTCGGCGAGGGCGGCTGGGTGACGCTGGTGGCGACCGGCGCGCTTGTCGCCTTCTGCTTCGTGGTGCGCTCCCACTACCGGCGGGTCAAGAACATGCTGCGCTCGCTCGACGACGTGCTCACCAACCTGCCGCTCTCGGAGCCCCGCACCCCACCCGAGCTCGAGCCCAACGGACCCACCGCCATCGTGCTGGTCGAGTCCTACGGCGGGCTCGGCATCCACACCCTGCTCTCGATCCAGCGGATGTTCCCGCACCACTACAAGAACTTCGTGTTCTGCTCGGTGGGCCTGGTGGACTCGGGCCAGTTCAAGGGCGTCGCGGACATGCAGGCGCTCGAGGACAAGGTGCGCGCCGACCTCGAGAAGTACGTCCAGCTCGCCCAGCGCATGGGCTTCTATGCCGAGTACCGCTACACGCTCGGCACCGACCTGATCTCAGAGCTCGAGGGTATGTGCCTCGACCTCACCAAGGAGTTCCGGCGCTGCGTCGTGTTCGCCGGCCAGCTCGTGTTCCAGCGCGAGAACATCTTCACGCGCTCGCTCCACCACGAGACGGCGTTCTCGATCCAGCGCCGCCTCCAGTTCGCGGGCGTGCAGGTCATCATCCTGCCGATCCGCGTCTGGGAGCACCTCAGGGCGGCCTGACGCACCGCCCCTTCCCCCACGGAGGAACCTCATGGTCACGATCGATCTCAGCGGGAAGCACGCCCTGGTGATGGGCGTGGCGAACCACCGCAGCCTGTCGTGGGCCATCG
>CAYHRW010000047.1:0-14475 GCA_964359105.1 uncultured bacterium | reverse complement strand
GCGGACCCGTGGTCTCATGCGGTATTAGCACCCCGTTGGGAGTGTTATCCCCCTGCTGAGGGCAGGTTCTTCACGCGTTACTCACCCGTTCGCCACTCTACTCGAGGGGTTGCCCCCTCTTTCGCGTTCGACTTGCATGCCTAATCCACGCCGCCAGCGTTCGTTCTGAGCCAGGATCAAACTCTCCGTGGTAAGAAACCGGAGATCATGCAGCCGGGCCGGAGCCCGACCACATGGATCGATTGCAAGGAATTGAAACCGACGCGCACGCCGGAACAGCGCGTGACGCCGGAGACCTCGCGCGGGCTTTCAGAAGTTCGTGCGCTATTCAGTTTTCAAAGAGCGTAGTCATTCGTGCGCCTCTTCCAGCGGAAAAGGCGGACGGGGAATCTAGCCTCGGAACCTGGGGAAGTCAAACCGATTCTTCCTGAGGGCTCATTCCCTGCGGCAAAGGCAATATAGGGGACCTCCCTGGGCCTGTCAACCCCACCCCCGTGGACCCGCAATGGACTGTCCCGCCGAGGATTGCGCCGTCGGGCCGTGCCGACCGTCAGGGGGCCCCGCCATAGGCCCCGCCCGGGCATGCCGCGGCGGGCCGGCCGCGGTGATGCTCAGCGGACCAGGGGCTCGACGCGGATCATCCTGCGGCCGAGCCGCAGCACGAACGGGGCGCTGAGCCGCTGGCGGTGGCCACGGTCGCTGACCTTCACCTGGTCGATGCTCACCGCGCCCTGATCCACCGCGCGCCACGCCTCGCTGCCCGACTTCGCCAGCCCCGAGCGCACGAGCAGGTCCTTGATCCCCATCTCGCCGCCACCCTCCACCTTCCAGACCGGCAGGTCCTCGGGGATCTCGTGGCGGCTGAACTGCGCCTCGAAGTCGCGCTGGGCGCGCTCCGCGGCCGCGGGGCCGTGGTACATCGTCACCAGCCGCGTCCCGAGCCGCTTCTTCACCGCCATGGGGTTCACAGCCGGATCCCGCAGCTCCTCCTCCACCCGCGCGAGCTCGGCGTCGTCCGCGTCGGTGACGAGCCGCCAGAACAGGGGCATCACCGCGTCCGGGATGCTCATCACCTTGCCGAACATGTCCGACGCGACGTCGGTCACACCGACGTAGTTGCCCAGGCTCTTGCTCATGCGCTGCACACCGTCGAGGCCCGGCAGGATGGGCACCGTCATCACGATCTGCGGCGCCTGGCCGTGCAGCTCCTGGAACACCCGTCCCACCAGCAGGTTGAACTTCTGCTCGGTCCCACCCAGCTCGACGTCGGCGCGGATCGCCACGGAGTCGTAGCCCTGCATGAGCGGATAGAACAGCTCGTGCAGGCTGACCGGCTGGTTGTCGCGAAAGCGCTTCGCGAAGTCGTCGCGTTCGAGGATGCGCGCCACCGTGTACTGCGACGCGAGCCGCATCACGTCCATGAAGCCCATGCGCGAGAACCACTCGCCGTTGCGGTGGATCTCGACCGGCAGGCGCGGCGGCGCGGGATGCCGATCGAGCACGCGGTAGAACTGCTCGAGGTACGTGCGCGCGTTGGCCTCGACCTCGGCCTCGGACAGCTGGGGCCGCGTCTTGCTGCGCCCGCTCGGATCGCCCACCATCCCGGTGTAGTCGCCTACGATGAGCACGACCTGGTGCCCGAGGTCCTGGAAGTGGCGCAGCTTGCGCAGCCCCACGGTGTGGCCCAGGTGGATGTCAGGCGCGGTGGGATCGAACCCCTGCTTGACGCGCAGCGGGCGGCCTTCCCGCGCGCAGCGGCGCAGGCGCTCGAGCAGCTCCGCCTCGGGCAGCACCTCCTCGGTGCCGCGCACGAGGAGGGCGTGCTGCCCTTCCGGGTCGAGTGTCGGTTGCAGCTTCATGACGACGGCCTCCTACCGATGCATCGAAACGAAGGCGCCGGATTCTAGGGTGGCGCGCGCGCCGCGGCAACTGCGCTTGCCCGGAGAGGGAAGCAGGTGCCCGGAAGCATACGTGCCCGAAAGCCCTTGACCGTCTTCCGGCAACCACCCTAGGCTCGCCGGCGAAAGGAGCCCCCCGCGAACCTCGCCTCCATGAAGCATCCCGCCGTCCGGGCAGCCCGCCGGTTCCCCTGGAAGCTGTTCTTCTCGATCGTCGTCGTTGCGGTCTTCGGCTCAGCCGGGGTCACCTTCGGCGTGGTCCAGTGGCTGCGCCGCGACCTGCCCACGCCCGAGCAGCTCACGACTGTCCAGGCGCCGGTCAAGACCACGGTCTACGACGCGCGCGGCCGGGTCCTGCACGAGTTCTACAAGGAGAACCGCTCCCCGGTCCCGCTGCGGCAGATCCCGCACCACCTCGTCAACGCCACGCTCTCGACCGAGGACCGGAACTTCTACCACCACTGGGGCGTCGACCTGTGGGGGATCGCGCGCGCCGCGGTCAACAACGCCTTCCATCGCAGCGGCACCCAGGGCGGCAGCACGATCACGCAGCAGCTCGCGCGCAACCTGTTCCTCACCCACGAGCGCACGCTCACGCGCAAGCTCAAGGAGGTGGCGCTCGCGACCGAGCTGGAGCGCAACTACTCGAAGGACCAGATCCTGGAGATGTACTTCAACCAGATCTACTTCGGGGAGGGCGCGTACGGGGTCGAGGCGGCCGCGCGGACGTTCTTCGGCAAGCCGGTCCAGGAGCTGACGCTGCCCGAGTGCGCGCTGATCGCCGGCCTGCCCGCGAACCCGAGCCTCTATTCGCCCCGCCGCCGCCCGCAGGCGGCCCTGGCGCGGCGCGCGAAGGTGCTGCGCAACACGCTGGCGACCCGCGCCATCACGCGGGTCGAGTTCGACAGCGCCATCCACGCCCCGCTCGGCGTCACGCCCTCCCGCTACGGCAACGACCGCGCGCCGTACTTCGTCGAGATGGTCCGGATGCACCTGGACGAGCGCTACGGCTCGAACGCTGTCTACGAGGGCGGCCTCAGGGTCCACACCACCCTCGACATGGACCTGCAGCAGATCGCCGAGCGCGCGCTCGACCGCCAGATCACGGCGCTCGAGGCCGAGTTGAAGCCGAAGCACAGGCGCGCGAACTACGTGGTGCCCACTGCCGAGGCCGCGCGCGGCTCGCAGCGCACGCCCTACCTCCAGGGAGCCTTCGTGGCGATCGACCCGCGCAACGGATACGTCCGGGCCCTCGTCGGGGGGCGCGACTGGAACCACAGCAACTTCAACCGCGCGGTTCAGGCCCAGCGCCAGCCCGGCTCGGCGTTCAAGCCCTTCGTCTACACCGCCGCGATGGACAACGGCTTCAAGCCCACCGACATCGTCGTGGACGAGCCGGTGTCGTTCCCGGGCGGCGAGGACGGCCAGCCCTACCAGCCGCAGAACTACGACCGCACGTTCCGCGGGCCGGTGACGCTGCGCTACGCGCTCCAGCAGTCCATCAACGTGCCGACCATCAAGCTCCTGCGCAAGGTCGGCGTCTCGCTGGTGGCATCGTACGCGCGCCGCATGGGGATCAGGAGCCCGCTCGGCCAGAACCTGTCGCTCGCGCTCGGCAGCAGCGAGGTCAACCTGCTCGAGCTGGCGTCGGCCTACGCCGTGATCGCGAACCGCGGGATCCGCAACGATCCCCTGTTCATCCTCAAGGTCGAGGCCAGGAATGGCAACGTCCTCGAGAAGAACGCGCCGCGGCCGATGGAGGTGCTGTCCGAGGAGACCGCGGCGGTGATGGCCTCGATGCTCCAGAGCGTGATGGACCATGGCACCGGGTACGCGGCGCGCGCGCGTGGCTTCGCGCTGCCGGCGGCGGGCAAGACCGGCACGATGGACGAGTACGTGGACGCCTGGTTCGTCGGCTTCATCCCCAGCCTGGTGGCCGGGGCATGGGTGGGCTACGACGAGAAGCGCCCGATCGGCCCGGGGATGACCGGCGCGCGCGCCGCTCTGCCGATCTGGGCCGACTTCATGGTCGAGGCCACGCGCGGGCGTCCGGTGGAGTCGTTCCCCGAGCCGGCCGGCATGGTCTCGCGCACGGTGTGCACCGAGAGCGGGATGCTCGCCACCGTCGCCTGCCCGCACCTGACGAACGAGACCTACAACGCGGGCTCCGAGCCGACCGAGTACTGCACGGTCCACCCGGGCGCGCCAATCGAGCCGCCCGCCCCGGAACAGCAGCTGCCGCCCGACGAGGCGTCGCCGACCGAGGCGGCGCACGGGCCCGTCTCCTACCGGCCGCGCTGAAGCCCGGACCGTCTCCCGGCCGCGGCCAGACCGCGCAGACGGCCGGAGGCGGGGGGTCGCCCCGGCTGCTACTCGACGCGCGCCAGCACGAGCTCCGGCGCGGCACCCGATTCGCCGACGCGGAAGCAGGCCGCCGCGCGCGCCGCCGCGGCCGCGTCGTCCGAGGCCAGGTGCAGCTCTGCGAGCGTCTCCCCCGCCCGCACCGGCTCACCCAGGCGCTTGCGCACCATGAGCCCGACGCGCGGGTCCACCGCGTCCTCCTTGGCGATGCGCCCACCGCCGATCGCGACCACCAGCTCACCGAGCCCGAAGGCATCCACCTCGGCCAGCACGCCCGAGCGCTCCGCCTTCACGGCGCGCACGACCGGCGCCGCCGGCAGCCCGTCCGGGCGCTCGACGCGCGCGGGGTCGCCGCCCTGCGCGCGCACCAGCGCCACGAACCTCTCCCACGCCGCGCCCGAGTCGAGCGCGCGGGTGACGCGCGCGCGCGCCTCGCCCGCATCCGCCGCGCCGGCCAGGTGGAGCATGAGCGAGGACAGCTCGAGCGTGAGCTCGCGCACGTCGGCCGGCCCGCCGCCGCGCAGCACCTCGATGGACTCGCGCACCTCGAGCGCGTTGCCCACCGCGAATCCCAGCGGCTGGCTCATGTCGGTCACGCGCGCCGCCGCCCTGCGGCCCAGCGAACGCGTCACGGCGATGAGCCGCCGCGCCAGGCGTCCCGCGTCCTCGGGGGTCTTCATGAACGCGCCGCTCCCGCACTTGACGTCGTAGACCACCGCGTCCGCGCCCTCGGCGACCTTCTTGCTCACGATGCTGGCGACGATGAAGTACTCGCGCTCGACGGTGGCGGTGACGTCGCGCAGCGCGTAGATCAGGCCGTCGGCGGGCGCCAGGTCCGGTCCCTGCCCCACCATGACCACGCCGATGGCGTCGAGCTGCGCGCGCAGCGCATCGGGCGCCAGCGTGGTGCGGAAGCCCGGGATGGACTCGAGCTTGTCGAGCGTGCCGCCGGTATGGCCGAGCCCGCGCCCCGAGACCATCGGCACCAGCACGCCGCAGGAGGCCACGAGCGGGGCCAGGATGAGCGAGATCTTGTCGCCCACCCCGCCGGTCGAGTGCTTGTCCACCGCCGGGCGCCCGAGCCCGTTCCAGTCGAACACCCGGCCCGAGTGGAGCAGCGCCAGCGTTAGCGCCTCGGTCTCGCCCTCGTCGAGGCCGTTCAGGAACGCGGCCATCAGCCAGGCGCTCACCTGGTAGTCCGGGATCTCGCGGCGCTGGCAGGCCGTGATGAAGCCGCGCACGTCCTCGGCCGCGTGCCGGCGGCCGTCGCGCTTCGCCCGGATGAACTCGCGCGCGTCGAGCACCGGGATCAGTAGGCCTTCGCCGGGGCCGCCCCGGGTCCGCCGGCCGTGGCTCCCGCCTCGCCCCGCACGATCTTGATGCCCGCCGAGGCGCCGATGCGCGTCGCTCCGGCCGCGACCATGGCCTTCGCCTCCTCCTGCGTGCGGATGCCGCCCGAGGCCTTGACCCCGATCTCGGGACCCACCGTCTGGCGCAGGAGCTCCACGTCCTCGACGGTGGCGCCGCCGCCGGCGAATCCGGTCGAGGTCTTGACGAAGTCCGCGCCGGCCGCCTTCGCGAGCGAGGCGCCCATGACCTTCTCGTCGCGCGCAAGCAGCGAGGTCTCGAGGATCACCTTCACGACCGTGTCCTTCCCCACCGCCTGCACGACGCCGCGGATGTCCTGCTCGACGAGCGCGTAGTCCTTCGACTTGAGCGCGCCGATGTTGATGACCATGTCCACCTCCTCGGCGCCCTGCTCGACCGCGCGCCGTGCCTCGTACGCCTTGACGTCGGGCGCGTGAGCGCCGGAGGGGAACCCGATCACCGTGCACACCTTGACCCCGCTGCCGCGCAGCAGATCCTTGCTCAGCGGGACCCACACGGGATTCACGCACACCGAGGCGAAGCAGAACTGCGCGGCCTCGCGGCACAGCTGCTCGATGTCGCTCCGGGCGGCGTCGGGCTTGAGCAGCGTGTGGTCGATGACCGAGGCGAGCCCGTCCGAGGCAGGACAGTAGCCCGTGGTGGTGACGACGCGCGAAGCGCCCGCCTCGTGGAGGGCCCGCGTCTCCTCGGGCCCACGCGAGGTGGACACCCCGAACAGCCGGTAGCGTTCCGCCGTCGCGGGGTCGGCCTCCACGGCGTGCGCCGCGGTCCACGCGGCCGCATCGCGCGGCGGCGCGGACTCGCCCGGCGGGGACGCGCCCGCGCCGCCGTGCAGCGCCTCGATCACCCTGCGGGTGATGAGCTCGACCAGCTCGTCGCGGTCGCGGCTCATCGGGCCCTCAGCTGCCGGAGGTTGAACGCCATCGGGAGCAGCTCGGAGAGCCGGCGCTTGAGGATGCGCCCGCGCGCGTCTCGCCAGTAGACCCACAGGTTCGGCGAGAACTCGTTGAGCACCTGGCGGCACGAGCCGCACGGCGGCGCGCCGCGTCCGTCGCGCGCGGTCACGGCGATGGCCGCGAACTCCCTCACGCCGTCGCTCACCGCCTGCCACACCGCGCTGCGCTCGGCGCAGACCGCGAGGCCGTACGATGCGTTCTCGACGTTGCAGCCACGGTAGACGCGGCCGTCCTTCGTGAGCAGCGCGGCGCCCACCGGGAACCTCGAGTACGGTGCGTAGGCCCGGCGCCGCGCCTTGACCGCCTCGGCCATCAGCTCGCGGGGCTTCACGCGCGCACCTCGCGCAGGAAGCTCCGGCCCGCCGCAGGCGGCGCGACCCCGAACGCCTCCGCCAGCGTGGCCGCCACGTCGGCGAAGGAGGCGCGCGTGCCGACGTCGGCGCCGGCGCGAACGCGCGGGCCTGCCAGGAGCAGCGGCGCGTACTCGCGCGAATGGTCCGTGCCCGGCGTGGTGGGGTCGTTGCCGTGGTCGGCCGTGATCAGGCACATCTCGTCGCTCCTCAGGTGGGCCAGCACCTCCTCCACCCGCTCGTCGAACTCCTCCAGCGCCCGCGCGAATCCGGCCGGATCGTTGCGGTGCCCGTACTGCTGGTCGAAGTCCACCAGGTTCGCGAACACGAGCCCGCGCCCCGGGCGGCGCGCCAGAGCGGCAAGGATGTCCTCGCCCTCGGCGTTGTCCTTCGTGTGCAGGGCCTCGGTCACGCCGCGGCCTGCGAACAGGTCGTCCACCTTCCCCACCGTCACGACCGGCTCGCCCGCCGCGACCAGCCGGTCGAGCAGCGTGCTCTCGGGCGGCGCCAGCGAGAAGTCGCGCCGGTTCGACGTGCGCCGGTAGGCGCCCGGCTCGCCCACGAACGGCCGCGCGATCACCCGGCCCACCGCGTGCTCGCCGGTGAGCAGCGCCCGTGCCGCGCGGCACGCGGCGTAGAGCTCCTCGAGCGGCACCGTGGCCTCGTGCGCCGCGACCTGGAAGACGCTGTCGGCCGAAGTGTACACGATGAGACGTCCGGTACGCTGATGCTCGACGCCGTGCTGCTGGATGATGTCGGTGCCCGAGCCCACCACGTTCACCATCCAGCCGCGCCCGGTGCGCCCGCTCCAGCGGTCGAGCAGCTCGACGGGGAACCCGCTCGGGTAGGTCGGGAAGGCGCGGTCGAGCTCGAGCCCCGCGAGCTCCCAGTGCCCGCTCGTGCTGTCCTTGCCCTTCGAGCGCTCGGCGAGCCGTCCGCGCGCGCCGCGCGGGTCGGCGACCGCACGCACGCCCGGCAGCTCGAGCAGGCGCCCGAGCCCGAGCGACTCGAGGCGCGGGAGCCTGAGTCCTCCCGCCGCCTGGGCCACGTGGAGCAGGGTATTGCTGCCGGAATCGCCGTAGTCCGCCGCGTCGGGCAGCGCTCCGATCCCCACGCCGTCGAGCACGATCAGGAAGACGCGCACCTCAGCCCCGCTTCGCCACCGCGACGGCCTGCGCGCGCATGCGGAAATGGTCGGCCGCCTGCTCGACCCAGCCCTCGCGCTCGCCCACCAGCGAGGTGAGCTTCACCGGGCGTCCGCAGCGCACGTAGATGCGCGTGACGCGCTTGCCGATCGTGCACATGATCTCGTAGGGCAGCGTCTCGCTCCCGGCCGCGACCTCCTCGAGTGGCAGGACCCCCCCGTCCTGCTCGCCGAACAGCACGACGTCGTCGCCCACCCGGGCCTCGGGGAGATCCGTGAGGTCCACCATGGTCAGGTCCATGGTGACGCGCCCCACGATCGGCACGCGCCGACCGCCCACCAGCATGTGTCCGCGGTTCGAGAGCCGCCACGAGTAGCCGTGACCGTAGCCCACCGCGACCACCCCGGTGCGCGTGGGGCGCGCCGCGACGAACGTGCGCCCGTAGCTCACCGGGCTTCCCGCGGGCAGCTCGCGGACCTGGACCAGGCGGCTCTTGAAGGACATCACCGGCTGGACCTCGAGCCGGGTGCGCGCGTTGGGCGGCGAGTGCCCGTAGGCGATGAGCCCTGGTCGCACCCAGTCGAAGCGCGCGTCGGGCAGGTTGAGGGTACCCGCGCTGTTCGCGGCGTGGAGCCGCGGCGGGCGGATGCCGCGCGCGGCGAGCCGCTCCGCGAGTGAGCGGAAGCGGCGCACCTGCATCTCCGGGAAGCCCAGATCCTCGGCGTCGGCGTCCGGGAAGTGCGTGAACAGGCTCGCGAGCCGCAGGCCCTGCAACTCGACCAGTCGCCCGAGGAAGCTTTCGGCCTCCTCCTCGCGCACGCCGGTGCGCCCCATGCCGGTGTCGATCTCCACGTGGCAGCGCACCGGCTGCCCCGCGGCGAGCGCCGCGGCCGAGAGGGCGCGCGCGAAGTCGAGATCGCACACCGTGGGCTCGAGCCGGTGGGCCACCGCCTCGACGATCTCGCTCGGCAGGAGCGGCGAGAGCGCCACGATCGGGAGCCGGCAGCCGGCCTGGCGCAGCTGGATGCCCTCGTGCAGCGTGGCGACACCGAGCACCTCGACGCCCTCGGCGGCCGCGGCCTCGGCCATCTCCACCGCGCCGTGGCCGTAGGCGTCGGCCTTCACCACCAGCAGGATGCCGCGACCCTCGCCCGCGAGCGCCCGGATCGCGCGCAGGTTGGCGGCGAAACGGTCGAGGTCCACCTCGACCCAGGTCGAGACCGGCATCCCCATTGCAACCCTCCGCTCCCGCCCGCCGCGCGGACCCCCGCGGCCGCGTCCCGGCACGCCGGGACGTAAGAAGGTCGCGTAGCATAAGCACGGCACTCGGGCCATGCAAACCCCGAGCCGTGTGGGCGAACCCCGCTCGCCGCGCGAGACCGTGCCCGCGAGCCGTTCCCGGCGAGCCGTGCGCCACGTGCGGTCCACGCGACGCGCCGATTCGTCGCGACGATTCGTCTGGACCGGCGAGCGCCCGCCGGGCGAGAATCCGCCCTTCCGTTCACCGTCTCGCGTCATTCCCGGGAGGCTGACATGGCCGCACCTCGCACGGCGGGCATCATCGTGGTCGCGCTGCTCAACGTCCTGATCGGGCTCGCCGCCGGCGCGGGCTCGGTCCGCATGATCGTGGATGCGCTGCGCGCGTCCGGCGCGAGCTCCGGCGGCCTCGTTCCCGCGGCAGCCGGGCTCAGCATCGGCTTCGGCGCGGCGCGTCTCGTGCTGGGCGCGGAGCTGGTGGTCGCCGGCGCGGGCGTGTTCAGGATCGCGCCCTGGGGCCGCACGCTCAGCCTGTGGGCCGCGTCGTTCTGGCTGGTGCTCAACCTCGTCGAGCCGGCCGTGCTCCACTACTCTTACGCGCAGGTGCTCATCGGCTCGATCTACCCGCTGATCCTCGTCTCAGTGTGCTCGAGCTCGGGATGGAAACGCGCCTTCACGGCTCCCGCCGCACCGGGCACGGCGTGACGCCGCGCCGCGTGGGCGGGCCGGCTGGTCCCCCGTGCGCGGCTCCGCTATCTTCCCGGGCATGAGCGAGCGCGAGCAGAAGGCCTTCGTCGAGCTGGTCGCCGTGTGCCGGCGGCTGCGCGGCCCCGGGGGCTGCCCGTGGGACCGCGAGCAGACGCTCGAGAGCATGACTCCCTACCTCACCGAGGAAGCCGTGGAGTCCGGAGAGGCGATCTCCTCGGGGGACCCCGAGCACGTCGCCGAGGAGCTGGGCGACCTCGCCTTCCTCGCCATCTTCTGCCTCGAGCTGCTGGGCGAGAAGGGCGGCCCCGGCCTTGCCGACGCGCTCGAGCGAGCCGCCGCGAAGCTCATCCGCCGCCATCCGCACGTCTACGGCGGCACGGAGATCAAGGACGGCGATGCCGCCTACCGGCAGTGGCAGGAGATCAAGAAGGCCGAGAAGGACGACCCGGTCGGCGCCACCTCGCTGCTGGGCGAGCAGCCGAAGGGGCTCCCGGCGCTGGTCGCGGCCTACCGGCTCCAGGAGAAGGCCGGCGCCGTCGGGTTCGACTGGCCGGATGCGTCCGGGCCGCTCGCGAAGGTGCGCGAGGAGATGGCCGAGATCGAGCGGGAGCTGGGCGGCGACACCGACCCCGCGCTCGCGCGCGAGATCGGTGACCTGCTGTTCGCCGTCGTCAACCTGGCGCGCCACCTCGCCATCGATCCCGAGCGCGAGCTGCGCGCCGCCTCGCGCCGCTTCCGCGAGCGCTTCCACCACATCGAGCGCCGGCTGGCCGAGCAGGGCCGCCGCCCGAGCGAAGCCAGGCTCGCGGAGCTGGACGCGCTGTGGGAGGAGGCCAAGGCCCTGGCTCCGCAGCCGCGCGCACCCGGAGAACCGTCATGACCGAAGGCAGCCCGTCGCGCCAGGCCGCGCTGTTCCTCCAGCTCCTGCTGGGCCTCCAGCAGAGCGGGATGATGGCGCTCGGCAAGCTCATGAACCCGCTCACGCGCAGGCTCGACAGGAACCTCGACCTCGCGCGCGACACCATCGACACGCTCGCCGCCCTCGAGGCCCGTACCCGGAACAACCTCGAGCCCGACGAGGCGCGCGTGCTCCGCCAGGTCCTGACGGAGCTGCGCATGAACTACGTGGACGAGCTGAAGAAGGGCGGGGGAAAGAGCGAAGAGGCGGCAGCGGAGCCGGGCGAGCCCTCCTAGATCGCCTGCAGCACCGCGCACTTGAGGTAGTGCGTCTCGGGCACCGCGAGGAGCTGCGGGTGGTCGGGCGACTCCCCGGCCCACTCCACGACCCGGAACGGGCGGTGCGCGGCGCGCGCGGCCTCGAGCAGCACCTGGCGGAACAGCAGATCGTCCAGGTGGTGGCTGCACGAGCAGCTGACGAGCACGCCTTCCTCCTCGAGCAGCGCCATGGCCGCGCGGTTGAGCTCGCGGTAGGCGCGCGCCCCGGCCGCCAGGTGCCTGCGGGACTTGACCAGCGCGGGCGGGTCGAGGATGACGAGGCCGAAGTGGCGGCCCGCGCGCTCGAGCTCGCGCACGACCTCGAAGGCGTCGCCACGGCGCAGCTCGACGCGGCCGGCGAGCCCGTTCCGCTCCAGGTTGCGCGCCGCCGCCGCGAGTGCCGGCTCCGAGGAGTCCACCGCCAGCACCTCCGCCGCGCCGCCACGCGCGGCGTGGAGCGACCACTCGCCCTGGTAGGTGAAGAGGTCGAGCACGCGGCGGCCGGAGGCGCGCGCTTCGGCGCGCCTGCGGTTCACGCGCTGGTCGAGGAACAGACCGGTCTTCTGCCCGTGGAGCAGGTCGGCCTCGACCCGGAAGCCCCCGATCGTCACCTCGACCTTCTCCGGCACCTCGCCCCACCACACGCCGCGCTCGAGCGGGAGCCCCTCGAGCGCGCGCAGCGGCGAGTCCGCGGCGCGCACCACGCCGCGCGGCGCCAGCACGCGCTCGAGCGCCTCGCGCACCTGCTCCGCGCGCGCCTCAATGCCCAGGGTGAGGATCTGCACGGCGAGCACGTCGCCGTAGCGATCCACGACCAGCCCGGGCAGCTGGTCGGACTCGCCGTAGACCACTCGCACCGCCTCCTCCCCCGGCAGCACGCTCTCGCGCAGCCGCACCGCGCGCTCGATCCGCTTCGCGAAGAAGTCGGCGTCCACCTCGTCGCGCCCGCGCGTGATCAGGCGCGCGCAGATCAGGCTCACGTGGTTGTAGCAGGCGCGACCCAGGAAGGCGCCGCGGAAGTCCGTGACCTCGACCAGGTCGCCGTCGGCGGGGTCGCCTTCGACCGCGGCCACCTCGTTGCTGAAGACCCACGGGTGCCCGCCACGGATGCGGCGATCCTGGTTCTTGCGGAGGACCAGGCGCCTGGCTGCGGCCATGGCCGTGCTCAGGCGACCGCGACCGCGCGGCTCGCGAGCGCCAGCCCGATCAGGCGGTAGGCGAGCCGCGCGGCGAGGAAATCGGACGCCACCTGCCCCGGCAGCGGCGCCAGCTCCACGACGTCGAAGCCGACGATGCGCGCGCGCATCGAGACGGCGCGCAGCAGGTCCACGGCCTCGTACCAGTCGAGGCCCCCGGGCTCGGGCGTCCCGGTCCCGGGCACGAAGGCAGGGTCGAGCGCATCGAGGTCGAAGGTCACGAACACCTCGTCCGTGAGCGCGGAGAGGATCGCCTGCCAGTCCCCCTTGAGCGCGCGGAAGGCGCGGGTGCTCCACATCGGGACCGGGTGCGCGGCCAGGTGATCGGCTTCTTCCTCGCTCAGCGAGCGGATGCCGACCGAGACCGCGGGCACCTGCTCGCGGATGCGGCGCATGACGCAGGCGTGGCTGTAGGGTGAATCGAGGTAGCGGTCGCGCATGTCGGCGTGCGCGTCGAGCTGGAGCACGGAGAGCTTCGGGAAGCGCGCCGCGGCCGCGCGCACCGCGCCCGCGGTGATGCTGTGCTCCCCGCCCAGGATCGCAGGCAGCTTGCCCCGCTCGAGGATCCACGCCGCCGCCTGCTCGACGCGCGCCGCCATCGCCTCGGGGCCGAGCGCGGTGGGCTCGAGCTCGGGGAGCGTGTGGATGCCGGCGCGGTAGGTGGCGCCGATCTCGTCGTCCCACAGCTCCATGTTCTGCGACGCGGAGAGGATGGCGCGCGGCCCCCAGCGCGCGCCGCCCTGGTAGGTCGTGCTGAAGTCATACGGCACCGGGAGCACCACGACGCGCGCGCGCTCGAGCGCGGAGAACTCCTCGTCGAGCCCGCCGAAGTTGAGCGGCAGGCCGGTCGGCCAATCAGGAGCCTTCATGCCTTCTCCCCGCGGACGGCCTCGCCGGCCGCCCGCCCTGTCGAGACACTTCGGGCCCTGACCCGGCGCCGGCCGGGCAGGGCCCTCGGTGGAACCGTGCGTCTAGGCGAGTCGCGGCGCCGCGGGGCGGGCGACCCGACGGCGCTCCGCCCGGACCATCCGGGACGCGCCGTTCAAGTCCTTGGGGAACTCCGTGCCGCGGTCCAGCACGTTGCATTCGACCTTGGCCATCCCGAAGACCTGCTTCATGTAATCGGCGGAGTACTCGAGGTCGAAGCTCTTGCAGGAGAAGATGTCCACGCTCACGAAGTTCTTCTCGGGGAACGTGTGGATGCTGATGTGGCTTTCAGCTATCAGGACGAAGCCCGACAGGCCCCAGTCTTCCGGCTTCAGCCCGCTGTACTTGAACACGTAGGGCGGCATGATCTTCGTCATGCCGATCTTCGAGGGGAGCTCGTCCAGGATCCGGTAGATGAGGTTCAGGTCCTGGAGCTTCTTCTTGTCGCACCCATAACCGTCCAGCATCAGGTGTGGGCCGAAGCCGATCATTTCGTCAGCCACCTCCGCGTAGCCAGCGCGATGCGCGCCTGTTCCCGAAGCCGATCCTCATCGAAGGCTACTTCTCCTCTCCCTCTTTCTCGAGGTCTTCGAGGTCGTCCTCTTCGTCCTCGTAGCCTTCGTCGTCGAAGTCCTCTTCGAACTCCTCGTCGAATTCCTCGTCGTCCTCGAGGTCGTCGTCGAAGAGCTCGTCGTCCTCCTCGTCCTCGTCGTCGTCGAGCTCGTCGTCCGGGATCTTGTACTCGTCGTCCCCGGGGATTCCCCGCTTCTTGATCATGGCTTCCTCGAGCACATGCCCTGGCGCGTCGCGCGCGCCGCTTCCGCTCCGGATGGTGTTTCCCGGCTGACGCGCAGGCGGTGCGTCGCTGCACCCGCCGATGTGCGCCTCTTTCCGAAAAAGCATCGGCAGTATACGGAGCGACTCCCCCCCGTCAATAAGAAATCGGCCCGCTCCGGAGCCCGGCCATCCGGTTTCTCTCGCGCAGCGGGACACCCGCTCGCGAGAGCGGGCCCGGCGCCCGCCGAGCCGGCCGCGAGGCGTGGTGCTCGCATCGGTCGCCGTCGGCATACGCC
>CAYHRW010000046.1:0-14742 GCA_964359105.1 uncultured bacterium | reverse complement strand
GACAGCTTCAAGCGCGGCAAGTACCAGGACGTGATCCTGCCGCTCACCGTGCTGCGGCGGATTGACTGTGTCCTGGCGCCGACGAAGCGGAAGGTGCTCGAGACCCGCGCCAGGCTGAAGGGCAAGCTCGGGAACCTCGATCCCCAGCTGCGCAAGGCGTCGCGCTTCGCCTTCTACAACACCTCGCGCTACGACTTCGAGACCCTGCTCGGCGATCCGCCCAACCTCGCGGCGAACCTGCGCAACTACATCAACGGTTTCAGCCCCAACAGGTGCGCTGACCTGTGAGTTCCTGAGGTCGATGCGCCTCGCCATGCTTCCTGCCGACCAGCAGTGCGAAGTGGTCGCCTTCCTCGACCGGGAGACGGCCAAGCTCGACGCCCTCGTCGCCAAAGTCCGCGACGCCGTCGCCCGCCTCAAGGAACTCCGCACCGCCCTCATCTCCGCCGCGGTGACAGGCAAGATTGCCGTGCGGGAGGAGGCTGCCGCCTGATCGGGCCGTGCAGCGCGGCGGACCTTCTTGTTTGCGGAAGCTTCGGCTGTCGCTAATAATGTCGGCGGCTGTTTTCGCAGCCGCAAACAAGGGAGCCCATGACCGCCCAGACCAAGCGCCAGCCGCACGGCCGCCGAATCCGCTGCCCGGGCGGCTGCCAGGCCTACGTGCCGAAGCCCCTGCCGCCCCGCCTCGCCTGGAGCGACGGGCTGGCGGCGGCGCTGTCGCGCGCGGACCTCACCGTCGGCCGCCTCGCCGGTGAAGGCCGCCAGCTGCCGAACCCGCACCTGCTCATCCGGCCGTTCGTGCGCCGCGAGGCGGTGCTGTCGAGCCGCATCGAGGGCACGCGGGCCACGCTCGGCGAGCTGCTCGCGGCCGAGGCCGGGGCCGTCGTCGAACGCAGTCCGGCGGACCTGCGCGAGGTCGCCAACTATGTCGCGGCGCTCGAGCACGGGGTCGCGCGCCTGTCCGATCTGCCACTCTCGCTGCGCCTGGTGAAGGAGCTGCACGAGAAGCTCATGCACGGCGTGCGCGGCAACGCGGCGACGCCGGGCGAGTTCCGGCGCAGCCAGAACTGGATCGGCCCCGCCGGCTGCACCCTGGCCGACGCCACCTACGTGCCGCCGCCGCCGGACCATCTGATGGACTGCCTCGGCGCGTGGGAGCGCTCCCTGCACGACCATTCGCTGCCGCCGCTGGTCCACGCCGCGCTCGCGCACTCGCAGTTCGAGGCGATCCACCCGTTCCTCGACGGCAACGGGCGCGTCGGCCGGCTGCTCATCACGCTGCTCCTCATCGAGCGGCAGGTGCTTCCCTCGCCGCTTTTCTATCTCAGCGCGTTCTTCGAGGCCACGCGGCAGGAGTACTACGCGCGGCTCTCCGCGGTCACGGAACGCGGTGAGTGGGAGGAATGGCTCGCCTACTTCCTGCACGGCGTCGCGGGGCAAGCGGAGGACGCTCTTGGCCGCATCCACCGCATCGACACGCTGCTCGCCGGCTGGCGCGACCGGCTCGCGGCGGCACCCTCGCGGCTGCCCGAGCGGTCGCTGGATCTTTTCGTCGAAAACCCCTTCTGGACGGTGAACAGGCTGGCCGAGCGGCTCGGCGTGGCCTTCACCACCGCCCAGCGGGCGATCGACCGGCTCGAATCGGTGGGCGTTGTGACGCGCGCGACCGAGGCCAAACGCAACCGCGTCTACTGCGCGCGGGCGATCCTCGAGATCCTCGAGGAGCCGCCCCATCTGCCCGCCACCCAGGGCCCTCGCCGGAGTGGGAGGCGAACATGACCCCCGACATCTCCGAGCGCAGCTTCGAAGACGCCATCGAGTGCGCCCTGCTCGCCGGCGGGCCTGATGTCTGCCCGGGCGACGGGCTGGTGCGGGAAAGGGCCATGAGCGGGCCCGGCAGGGCCCGCTGACCATGTCCCGCCTCTTCGTCCTCGACGCCATGGGGCTCGCCTACCGGGCCTACTACGCCTTCATCGCCCGGCCGCTGCTGAATTCGAAGCAGGAGAACACCTCGGCCATCTTCGGCTTCGGCAACACCGTCATGAAGATCCGGCGCGAGGAGAAACCGGACTACTGGGCGCTGGCCTGGGACGGGCCGGGGCCGACCTGGCGGCACGAGCGCTTCCCCGACTACAAGGCGCAGCGGAAGCCCACGCCCGAGGACCTGCTCGCCCAGCTCGAGCCCATCGAGGTCCTGGCGCAGGCGCTGGGATTGCCGGTGATCGAGATCCCGGGCATGGAGGCCGACGACGTGATGGCCACGCTCGCGGCACGCGCGGCGCGCGACGGGCACGAGGTGGTGCTGGTCACCGGCGACAAGGACATGCTGCAGGTGGTGGGCGAGGGCGTGCGCGTGCTGGTGCCGAAGTCGCGCGAGGACTACGAGTGGGTGACCGCCCAAGAGGTGCGCGCGAAATGGGGCGTGGGGCCCGAGCACATCCGCGACGTGCTCGCGCTGATGGGCGACGCCAGCGACAACATCCCGGGCGTGCCGGGCGTGGGGGAGAAGACCGCGGTCGAGCTGATGAAGCAGTTCGGCTCGCTGGAGGCGCTCTATGCGCGGCTCGACGAGGTGAAGAAGCCGGCGCTCAAGGCGAAGCTCGAGACCCACCGGGAGCTGGCGTTCCTGTCGCGCGAGCTGGCCACGGTGCGCGCGGACCTCGACCTGTCCTGCGTCTGGGACGACCTGCGCTGCGCGCCGATCCGTCGCGACGCGCTGCTCGAGTTCGCGCGCCGCTGGGAGATCCGCCGGCTCGAGGCGCTGGACCAGAGCGAGGGCGTGGGCGAGGCGGAGGCCGGCGCGCTGGCGCCCGCGCGGCCACCGGAGCGGCGAGGCACGGTGTCTGAGACGCCGGCGCCGGGCGTGAAGCTCGCGCCGCCCGGGCCGGCTGCGACGCCCCGGCCCGCGACACCCGGGGTCGCGGCGACCCCGCCTGCGGCGCCCCGGCCCCCGATGCCCGCGACGGCGCCGGTGCCGCACGCGCCCGTGACCGGGCCCGCTGCGTCCGCGGACGCTTCCCCTGCCCCGGCGCGCCCCACCGCTCCGCCCGCGGCCGTGGGCGGGCAGGGCACGCTCGACCTGTGGGCGTCGGCGGCGGGTGGCGAGCCCGCGGCGAGCGCGGCGCAGACGCTCGATCGCTGGGCGCGCGCGCTGCGCGAGCGCCGCGCGCGCGCGCTTCATGGCCTCGCGCTGCTGCCGCTCGCGGCCGGTGATGACCCGCGCCGGGCCAGGCTGGTGGGCCTCGCGCTGGCGGCACGCGACGGCACCAGCTGCTACGTGCCGCTCGCGCACGAGTCCGGCCCCAACCTGCCGCTCGAGCTCGCCCGCGAGTGGCTGGCACCCGCACTCGCCGACCCCGCCGTGCCCAAGACGTGTCACGACCTGAAGCGCGACCTCCACCTGCTGGCGGCCGCCGGGCTGCCGCTCGACGGGCTCCGCTTCGACGTCCACCTGGGCTCGTTCCTGTGCGACCCCGAGCGCGACCACGCGCTCGAAGCGCTGGCGCGCGACTTCCTCGGGCTCGCGCTCCCTTCGCTCGAGCCGCCCGCCCAGCGCGGCAAGCCGCGCCCCGAGCTGACCGCGCTCCCGGCCGCGGCGGCGCACGCCGGAGCGACGGCGGCGGTGGCGACGCTGCATCCGCTGGCCGGGACGCTGCGCGCCCAGCTCGAGTCGCGCGAGCAGTGGGCGCTCTACGAGCAGCTCGAGCACCCGCTCATCCCGGTGCTGGCCGACATGGAGCGGGCGGGCGTGGCGCTCGATCGCGCGGTGCTCGCCGAGATGTCGGCGAAGATGGGCGAGGACCTGGCGCGGCTCGAGCAGGCGCTCACCGTGCTCGCCGGCGAGCGCATCAACCTGAACAGCGGGCCGCAGCTCGCGCGCGTGCTGTTCGAGAAGCTCGGGCTCAAGCCCGGGCGGCGCACCAAGGCCGGCTTCTCGACCGACCAGGCGGTGCTGGAGGAGCTGGCGGCGGAGCACGCGTTCCCGAAGCTGCTGCTCGAGTACCGCGTCCTCTCCAAGCTCAAGTCCACCTACGTGGACGCGCTGCCCCCGCTGGTGGATGCGCGCGACGGACGCGTCCACACCACCTTCAACCAGGCGGGGGCGGCGACCGGGCGGCTCTCCTCGAGCAACCCCAACCTCCAGAATATCCCGCTGCGCACGCCACAGGGCCGCGCCATCCGCCGCGCCTTCGTGGCGGCGCCGGGGAATGCGCTGGTGGGCGCTGACTACTCACAGATCGAGCTGCGGGTGATGGCGCACCTCTCCGGCGACCCCGCGCTGATCGAGGCGTTCGCGAGCGGCGAGGACGTGCACGAGAGCACCGCGCGCCGCGTCTTCAACGTGCCCGCCGGAGAGCTCGACCCGGCGCTCCGGGCGCGCGCCAAGGTGGTCAACTTCGGGATCATGTACGGCATGGGGGCGCGCAGCCTGGCGCAGCAGATGGGCATCGGGCTCCCCGAGGCGGAGGCGTTCATCGCCGGCTACTTCCGCGTCTACGCGCGGGTGCGCGAGTTCCTCGCCGCGACGCTCGCCGAGGCGCGCCGGCGCGGGTTCGTCCAGACCCTGCTCGGGCGGCGGCGCTACCTGCCGGACCTCGCGAGCACGCACGGCGGCGCGCGCGCGCTCGCCGAGCGCGCCGCCATTAACGCGCCCATCCAGGGCTCGGCCGCCGACCTGATGAAGCTGGCGATGATCCGGGTGGATCGCGCCTTGAAGCGCTCGATGCCCTCGGCTAGATTGCTGCTGCAGGTGCACGACGAACTGGTGCTGGAGTGTCCGGCCGCGGAGGCCGGCGCGGTCGCGGACCTGGTCCGCACGGAGATGGAGGGCTGCTTCCCGCTGAAGGTTCCGCTCGTGGTCTCGACCGGTCGCGGCCCCACCTGGCTCGATGTCCACTGACGGCTCGTTGGTGGTCGGGCTGGTGGGCCGGGCCGGCAGCGGCAAGAGCACGGTGGCGCGGGCGCTGGCGGAGGCCGGGGCCGTGGTGATCGAGGCCGACGCGATCGGCCACGAGGTCACCGACACCGACCCCGAGGTGCGCGCGGCGCTCGTGGCCGAGTACGGCACGGGGGTCTACCGACCCGACGGCACGCTCGACCGGTCGCGTGTGGCGGCGCGGGTGTTCACCGACCCGGAGGCGCGCGCGCGGCTCGACCGGCTGGTGCATCCCCGCATCGTGGAGGGGATCCGCGCGCGGCTGGAGGCGCTGCGCGGGCATGGCTTCCGCGGGGTGGTGGTGGTGGACGCGGCGCTCATGCTCGACTGGGGCTTCGACCGCGAGTGCGACCTGGTGCTGGCCGTGGTGGCTCCGGAGCCGGATCAGGTCGCGCGGCTGATGCGCCAGCGCGGCTGGAGCGAGGAGGAAGCGCGCCGGCGCCTGGGCGTGCAGCGCACCAACGAGCAGTTCCGCGCGGCCGCGGACGAGGTGCTCGAGAACCACGGCTCGCGCGAGGAGCTGGAGCGCGCGGCGCGCGCGGCCCACGCGCGCTGGATGCGGGCGGCCGCGGCCCGCGTGAAAGGGAACGGATGCTGACCAGCTCGGATGTTCGCAAGCGGCTCGACCAGGCGCGCCAGACCCTCGACGGCCTGCGGAGGTACCTTTGACTTCGACGCGCGCGCCCGCGAGGTCGGGGAGCTCGAGACGAGGATGGGTGAGCCCGGTTTCTGGGACCGCCCGGAGCTGGCGCAGAAGACCGTGGCCGCGCTCAAGCGCGCCAAGCGCACAGTCGAGGAGTGGAGCCGGCCCGACGCCGAGCTGAAGCAGCTCGCCGAGCTGGTCGAGCTGGCCGAGGGCGAGGGCGACCAGTCCATGCTGGTCGAAGCCGCCGGGGAGCTGGACGGGCTCGAGAAGCAGATCGCGGAGCTGGAGCTCAGGAGCCTGCTCTACGGCGAGCACGACCGGCTCGGCGCGCTGGTCTCGATCCACCCCGGGGCGGGCGGCACGGAGTCGCAGGACTGGGCCGAGATGCTGTTCCGCATGTACCTGCGGTGGGCCGAGCGCCGTGGCTACGCCACCAGCGTGCTCGACCTGCAGCCGGGCGACGAGGCCGGCGTCAAGGACGCCACGGTCGAGATCACCGGCGAGTACGCCTACGGGTATCTCAAGGGCGAGAGCGGCGTGCACCGGCTGGTGCGCATCTCGCCGTACGACGCGGCGCAGCGCCGCCACACCTCGTTCGCCTCGGTGTTCGTCATCCCGATGGTGGACGAGACCATCACGGTGGACATCCAGCCCGCCGACCTGCGCATCGACACCTTCCGCGCCAGCGGCGCGGGTGGCCAGCACGTCAACAAGACCGAGTCGGCGGTGCGCATCACGCACCTGCCCACCGGCCTGGTGGTCCAGTCGCAGGCCGAGCGCAGCCAGCACCGCAACCGCGAGTTCGCCCTGCGCATCCTGCGCGCCCGGCTGTTCCTCCACTACCAGGAGCAGGAGCGCGCCCGGACCATGTCGGTCACGGCGGCCAAGAAGGAGATCGACTTCGGCAGCCAGATCCGCTCGTACGTGATGCAGCCCTACACCATGGTCAACGACCACCGCACCGAGCTGAAGGTCGGCGACGTCCACGCCGTGCTGGACGGCGAGATCGATGTCTTCATCGACGCCTGCCTGAAACGGAAGGGACCGGCATGATCCCCGCGCACATCTTCCGCGAGTACGACATCCGCGGGCTGCACGAGACCGAGCTCACCGACCCCGCTGCCGAGGCGGTGGGCCGCGCCTTCGGCACGCTGATCCGGCGTGGCGCAGGAGGGCGCGTGGCGCTGGGGCAGGACGTGCGGCCGAGCAGCGCGCGGCTGGCGGCCGCGGTCGAGTGCGGGCTGGTCGCGTGCGGGCTCCAGGTCGAGCGCGTGGGCGTGGTGCCCACCCCCGCGCTCTACTACGCGGTGGCGGCGCGCGGGCTCGATGGCGGGATCCAGATCACCGGCAGCCACAACCCGCCCGAGTTCAACGGCTTCAAGATGACGAAGGGCCGGGCCCCGGTGTTCGGCGCCGAGATCCAGTGGATGCGCGCGGCGATCGAGCGCGGCGACTTCGAGCGCGGCGCGGGAGACGCAGCGGATCGTCCGGTGCTCGACGACTACCGCGCGACGCTGGTCGAGCGGCTGAAGAGCCCGCGCGGGCTGCGCGTGGTGATGGACTGCGGCAACGGCTGCGCCGGCACCGTGGTGCCGGAGACCTTCGAGCGCATGGGCCACGCCGTGATCCCGCTCTTCGCTGAGCTCGACGGGCGCTTCCCGAACCACCTGCCCGACCCCACCGTGCCCGCGCTGCTGGTGGACCTGCAGGCGGCGGTGCGGAAGAGCGGCGCGGATCTCGGCATCGGCTTCGACGGCGATGCCGACCGCATCGGCGCGGTGGACGGGCAGGGGCGGATCGTCTACGGCGACCAGCTGCTGGCGCTGCTCGCGCGCGACGTGCTCACGCGCGTGCCGGGGGCGGAGATCATCTTCGACGTCAAGTGCAGCCAGGGCCTGCGCGAGGACATCGAGGCCCACGGCGGACGGCCCGCGATGTGGAAGACCGGGCACTCGCTCATCAAGAGCCGGCTCCTGGAGACCGGCGCTCCGCTCGCCGGCGAGATGTCCGGGCACATGTTCTTCAGCGAGGGCTACTACGGCTTCGACGACGCGCTGTTCGCGGCCGGCCGGCTGCTGCGCTACGTGGCCGCCACCGGGAAGACGCTCGAGCAGCTCGTGGACTCGATCCCGCACTATCACGCCACGCCCGAGACCCGGCTCGCCTGTCCGGAGGAGCGCAAGTTCGCGGTGGTCGAGGAGCTCAAGCGCGCGTTCGCCGCGCGCTACGAGGTGATCGACATCGACGGCGCGCGCGTCGAGTTCGGCGACGGCTGGGGCCTGGTGCGCGCCTCGAACACCCAGCCGGTGCTGGTGGTGCGCTTCGAGGCCCGCACCCCCGGGCGGCTCGAGGAGATCCGTGCGCTCTTCATGGAGCCGCTGCGCCGCCTCGGCGTGGGCGAAGCGAGCGTCGGGCACTGACGTGGCAGGCAGGAGGCGGCGCGATCCCCTCGGCCGTCCGCTCGGACGGTCGTTCTACGCGCGGCGCTCGGTCGTGGTGGCGCGCGCGGTGCTCGGCCGCGTGCTGGTGCGCGACAGCCCCCAGGGTCGGGTGGCCGGGGTGATCGTCGAGACCGAGGCCTACCGGGGCACCGACGATGCCGCCAGCCACGGCTGCCGCGGGCGCACCGCGCGCAACGCGGCGATGTTCGGCCCGCCCGGCCACGCCTACGTCTACTTCACCTACGGCGTGCACCACTGCCTGAACCTGGTGACCGAGCGCACGGGCACCGCCGCGGCCGTGCTGGTGCGGGCGCTTGAGCCGATCGTGGGTCTCGACCTGATGCGGCGCCGGCGCGGGGTCGAGGCGCGCGAGCGGCTGGCGCGCGGGCCCGGCAACGTGGCGCGCGCGCTCGCGCTCACGCGCGCGCACGACGGCCTCGACCTCGCTGAGGGACCGCTGTGGCTCTCCCGCCGGCGCGCGCGCCGCGGCGGGCGTCGCGTCGCCTGCGGCCCGCGCGTCGGGATTCGCGCCGGGCTCGAGCTGCCGTGGCGCTTCTGGCTGGCCGGACACCCCTGCGTCTCGGGGGCGCGGCGGCCGGCCGCTCATCCGGAGGTGGCGGGCATCGCACGCGGGACGGCCCGTCGACTTATCGGTTGACACCCCCGTGACGCCTACCTAGTATCCCCGCTCCGTGCATGCGCACCTCGTTGACCGCGCGCACTCCCGCCGGCGGGCGGGAGCCTGTTCCTCCGCACGGCCGTCGGCCATCCAGTCGGACCAGCCGGAAAGGAGTTTGCATGAGCCCTAGGCGCAGGGTTCGGTTGAGCGCGCTCGTCATCGTCGCCCTGATCGTCGCGGTCCCGGCGGCGCCGGCCTCGGCCCAGTTCTACGAAGCGGCACTCCGCTCGCTGGACCTGTCGCCGGACCCGCTCGCGCGCAGCCCGCGTCTCGTCGGCATGGGGCGTCTCACCTACGTCGGCAACGACCCGCACAACCGGATCCGGATGTGGGATTTCGCCGGCAACCCGACGGGCATCGCCGAGGCCGAATCCACCTCGACGTTCGAGCTGCGTCCCATGACGGGCTCGGCCGCCGGGGTGCGCGACCTGCGCGACGGCGCTTCGCTGCTCGAGCGCCAGGATCTGGCGGCGCGCGCCACGCGGTTCGGGTTCGAGGGTTGGCGCCGCACTTCGGGGAGCACCGCCTACGGAGTGGTGGGCGACGTCGCCTCGCTGCGCTACGACCGGCTCTACGGCGACGACTCCGAGCGGCGCAGCCAGTTCAGCCTGCCGCGCGCGATGCCGGTGCTCACCGGTCGCCTCCCCTACGCCTCGGGCCGCTGGAGCTATGCGCTGCGTCTGTCCTACTCGGGCGAGAACACTTCGGACAAGTACCTGAGCCTGGTGCGCAACGGCGCCGGCGAGTACCTGGGCCGCGACGGCATGGAGCTGAACCCCCCCGACTTCTTCCGGCCCACCGATTACGACGTGCGCTCGGTCGGCGCCGGCCTCGCGGTGTCGGCCTACGTGAACCGCTGGCTCACCGCGGCGGTCGGAGTGGACCGCTACGGCAACGACATCGCCGGCACCAACGAGGACCCGCGCCACGCCTCGGAGATCTCCGAGAAGCGGCCCTACGGCGCCGGCCAGGCCACGTTGATCGGCCGCATCGGCAGGGAGATCGAGTGGGGTGTGGACGGCCGCGGCTGGCGTTCCAGCTCGGAGCAGCGCTGGGCTTTCAGCATCTCGGCCGGCATCGGCCAGGACCCGCTGGTGGGCCGCGGCAAGCTGCTCGAGCGCGAGGAGACCGGCAGCGCGCTGCGTTCCCGCGTGCGCTGGGTGCGCGGGCCGCTCGAGCTGGGCGCGGGCTTCAACACCGGGTTCCGCCGCGTCACGATCACGCCGCCGGCGGCCGGCGATCCGACCTCGTTCAACGCGTTCCGCAACCGGGTCTTCTACCGCTCGAACACCGACTCGCTCGCGCTCTCCGACAGCGTGATCTACAACCGTTCCGAGGAGCGGTCGTGGGAGGCGGGCGGGGGGCTGGCGTGGCGCCTCTTCGGCGGGCGCGGCACCTGGGGCGCGGAGTTCCACCGCCGCCACGACGTGCTCGACCAGGTCGTGGGTGGACACGGGCCGGTGCGATCGGGCTGGGATGTCCGGACCGGGCTCGAGGTCGCCTGCACCCCGGTGCTGACCGGCCGTGTCGGCTACCTCCACCGCTGGGACGACCGCGACCTGCTGACCAGGCAGAACGAGTTCCTGGGCAACGGGCTGACGCTGGGCCTGGGGGTCGGCCCGGCCGGGTCGGCGTGGAGCCTGGAATCGGGCTACCTGATCGAGTGGCAGCAGGCGGACTACGGCGACCCCGACCGTCCGCGCTCGAGCCGCCAGCAGCTCGCCGCCCAGCTGCGCTGGACGTTCTGAGCCGGGAGGTCCGGGACCCAGGCGGGCCCACGCCCTGGGCCGCGGGTGCATGACGAAAAGAATCGTTGACAGTTGGAGGGGATGGCATGATAGTCGGGTCCGACTGGGCGTACGGCACGGCCGTCCAGGTGCGTCCCCCCCGGTGCCTCTCTGTGGCGAACCCGCCAACCTCTGCTTCACCGATCCACGCTCCGGCCGTCAGATCTTCCGCAGGCTCGACGAAGTGCGCCCGTGCGCTGCTCCCGCGCCCGGTGCGCAAGCGCTTCACTCACCGGGAAAGGCGTTGACACGGGAAGCATCGCTTGGCATCGTGGGCCATTCATTTCGCTCGCGCGATCTGGTTCCACCATCGTGGTGAGGTTGAGACGCATGTTCGCTGATGGCAGGCGTTTGGTTGTGGCGGTCCTGGCGCTCGCGCTGGGGCTGGCCACGGTCGCCCCCGCATTCGCACAGCAGACGGCCCCTGCTCCGGCCCGGCCCGCCGCCTCGAGGGCGGCCGGATCCGGTCGCGTCACCGGCACGATCAGCGAGAAGGGCAAGGGGCCCGTCGCCTACGCCAACGTGATCGTGCTCGGGACCAAGCAGGGGACGCAGTCCGACGAGAACGGCAACTTCGTCCTGGTCGGCGTCCCGGTCGGCACCGCGCAGATCAAGGTGATGGCGATCGGCTACGACGCCCAGGTCCAGCCGGTGCAGGTGAACGCGGGCGCCACCTCGGTCGCCAACTTCAACTTCGGCGAGTCGAAGGTTGTGAAGCAGATCGAGGAGATCGAGGTGCGCGCGGAGAAGCGCATCGACACCAAGTCCTCGACCACCAAGCAGAGCTTCAGCGCCGAGAAGCTGAAGGAGATCCCGGTGGACAACCTGCGCGAGGCGGTGGCGCTGAAGGCCGGCATCGTGGCGCAGGGTGGCGAGCTGCACTTCCGGGGCGGCCGTGGCGGCGAGGTCAAGTACCAGTTCGACGGCGTCGAGGTCTCGGATCCGCTGTTCGGCCGCGGCGCCAACATCGCGACCCTCGCGATCGCCGGCACCGACGTGCTCTCGGGCGGGTTCGACGCCGAGTACGGCAACGCGCTCTCGGGCGTGGTGAGCGTGAGCACCAAGGAGGGCACCGACCGTTTCGGCGGCGACGTGCGCTGGGACACCGACCGCTACGGCGACCCCACCAAGACCTTCGACAACTACGACCGCTTCACCTTCGGGTTCGGCGGGCCCACGCCCATCAAGAACCTGACCTACTTCGCGACCTACGAGGGCAGTTTCTCGGATACGTACCTCAAGAGCTCGCTCACAAAGCCGAGACGCACGCTCATCGACTTCATCCAGCTCGGCAACCGGCAGAGCAACCTGGTCAACACGAACTTCAAGCTCGCCTACCGGGTGAACCCGAAGAACAAGGTGACCTTCGAGACCATCAACAACCGCACGATCAACACCCCATACAACCACATGTGGAGCCGCCAGGGGTTCGTGCAGGTGACCTACGACACGGTGCGTGCAGCGGGGCAGCCGAACCTCTACCAGCCGCGCTACGGCGGCTGGAGCTACACGAAGACCGACTCGACCTACCAGCCGGTGAACCTGCCGGACCACGTGCCGACGCTCGACGACCGCTTCAACCAGGAGACCGTGGTCTGGACCAACCAGCTCTCCGACAAGTCGGTGTGGGCGACGCGTGCCTCGGTGCTGAACTTCAAGACGCTGTTCTCGGTCGGCCGCAAGCAGCCGTGGGAGTACTGGATCCAGAGCCCGTTCTACTGGAGCGGCAACACCCAGTTCGGCACCGAGAACAACCCGTACTACGCGACCCACGGCGACTACCCGACCTACTTCAGGCGCAGCCAGACCACCTGGATGATGAAGAGCGACTTCTCGACCCGGCACTGGAAGCAGCACACCATCAAGACCGGCATCGAGGCCAAGTACAACCGGGTGCAGAACCTGTCGCTGACGCTGCCGAACTCGGAGACCAACGGCCTGCCGGGCGGCTCGCGCTCCGACTTCGTCAACTACAACCCGGAAGGCGCCGCCTACGTCCAGGACCGCTGGGAGTACGAGGGCCTGGTGCTCAACGCGGGCGTGCGCTACGACCTGTTCACGCCGGGCCAGCAGGTCGAGGACAAGGACCTGCGGAGCGGCAAGCGCTACAAGGAGCAGTTCAGCCCGCGGCTGGGGATCGCCTACCCGATCTCCGACAAGGACGTGCTGTCGTTCCACTACGGCTGGACCTACCAGACGCCGGCGCGCAACTACGTGTTCGAGAACCGCGGCGTGGCCACCAGCGTGGCGGTGCGCGGCAACCCGGACCTCGAGCCGGAGACCAACATCGCGTACCAGGCCGGCGTGCAGCACCTGTTCTCGCGCGACCTCTCCGGCCAGTTCTCCGTGTTCTTCAAGGACATCTACGGGCTGATCACGACGCGGCAGGAGCGTGACGAGTTCGGCAACCTGGTCAACGTCTACTACAACGGCGACTACGCCAGCTCGCGTGGCTTCGAGGCCAGCCTCATCAAGAGCTTCAGCCACAAGTTCTCGGCCGAGGTCAACTACACCTACTCGCTCGCGACCGGCGTGGCCTCCGACCCGAACCAGGCGCTCCAGTTCTACAATGGTGGCCGGCTGTACCTGCCGATCGCGGAGCAGGCGCTCAACTGGGACCAGCGCCACACCCTGTCGGTCCAGGCGGTGGTGCGCGACCCGGGCAAGTGGGGCTTCCGCGTGCTGTGGGTCTACGGCTCGGGCTTCCCGTTCACGCCGAGCTTCCGCAACGACCGCCGTCCCGACCCGGTGCTGGAAAACTCGCGGCGGCTGCCCTCGAGCGCGCGACTCACCATCGACGGCGACAAGTACTACCGGGTGTGGGGCCAGAACGTGACGCTGTTCGTCGACGCCCGGAATGTCCTGAACTCGAAGAACATCGCGAGCCTCGGCCAGGGCGGTTTCCCGAACCCGTTCGTCAACACGGCGGGCGACGACTACACGATCTACTACACCGAGACCGGCCGCGCGGGCGGCGGCTACCTGCAGGACATCAACGGGGACAACATCCTCGACTGGGTGCCGGTGCGCGACCCGCGGGTCTTCGAGGAGCAGCGCAACGTCCGTCTCGGCCTCAGCATCACGTTCTAGCGCCGCGGACCAGCGACCGGACAGCGAGGGAGCATGAAATCTCCAGTCAGGAATGGCAGGCTGCGCGGGCTGCTGGCCGCCGCGCTGCTTCTCGCCGCGGCAACGCCGGCGCTGGCGCAGGACGAGGACAGCCGCGGCGTGCTCAAGAAGGGCCAGCTCGACGGCGTGTCCGAAGCCGAGTTCAGGGCCGCCTACCCGGAGTACTTCCCCAGGACGGGTGAGGGGAAGGCCCGGCCGGCGGATATCCCGAACATCTTCGAGAACGGCTGGTACCTGAACGTCGGCAACGTCTACATGAAGGTCACCAACCTCGGCCTGGTGGCCAACCCGTACACGAACCTGTCGAGCGACCCGTCGGGCCAGTGGCCGGGCGCCTCCGGCATCGAGTACCTGAACGCCATCGTGCTGGCGGTGGGCGCCGTGAACCCGCAGGCGAGCGATCCGAACGCGGTGCGCCGCGTGAGCTACTACACCGAGTGGCGGCCACCGTCGCTGGACCGGGAGGACCGCGTCTACCGGGCCTACGACGGGATCATCAACGGTACGCGGTTCGCGAACGACGACCCGCCCGACCTCGACCCCATCACCGGGGAGCCGCGCATCGACGAGGACTTCCTGGACGGACGCGACAACGATGGGGACGGGAAGATCGACGAGGACTACGGGGCGATCGGCCAGCAGATGTTCTCGTGCGTGATCCGCGACGACACGCCGCAGGCGATCAACGCGACGTTCAACGAGAAGCACGTGCCGCTGGGGCTGGAGACGCGCCAGCGGGCCTGGGCCTACTCGATCCCGGGCTTCACCGATTTCAACGTGGTGGAGTGGACGGTGTTCAACCGCTCCGGCCACACGCTCGACAGCATGGTGGTGGGCGGGCTGGTGGACATGGACAGCGGCCCGGTGGAAAAGTCCAACTACTACACGGAGGACATGGACCTGGCGGGCTTCCCGAGCGGCGAGTTCATCAGCCTGACCACGGCGACCGACAAGCGGATGCAGGACTCGACCATGCGCGCGCAGAACGTCCCGCGGGGGTTCCCGCCGGACTCGGCGCTGTGCCCGCGCTTCAAGGTCCGCGTGAACGCCTTCTCGATCGTCGACGACGACGGCGACGAGGGCAAGACCCCCGGCATCCCGACCTTCCTGCTGGTGGACCACAC
>CAYHRW010000045.1:0-14777 GCA_964359105.1 uncultured bacterium | reverse complement strand
CGACCAGCACGTTCCCGTTGAGGACCGGCGTCGTGTCGTCGGTGTCGGGCAACGCCTCGCAGGGCGCCCAGGCCGTGACCGCGGCGGGCGCGGGTCCCGTGCGGAGGATCTGCGCCGGGCCGGTCGGGGGCGCGGTGATCTCGCTCGTGAGTGCGGGCACGCTGTCCTGCATCCAGCCGTTCGGGGCTCGCAGGACGATGCGCTGGAGTCCCGGGAAGCCCGGCACCGGTTCGTCGGAACGCACCTCCGGTCCCTCGGCGGCGCGGCCCACAGTGGGAGCGAACGCGCTGGCGATCGCCGCGAGGGCCAGCAGCGTGGCGGCGCGCCGGCGCCACCGGTGCGGCCGGGCGACGGGTCGAAGGTCCTCTGGTTCGGCGGGGCGGCGTGCGTCGGGGCTGGTCATGGCTTATCACCTTCGGTGCGGCTGGCGCGCGGCGCGGCGGATTCGGCGCGCGGCGCCCCAGTGGGTCTCACGTCATGTCCGGAGCAGCTCCTCGAGGAGCGTCAGCAGCCGCTCCGGGTCCACGGGTTTCCTGAGGAAGGCCCGGGCGCCGCGCGCGAGCAGGGCTTCGCGCAGTGCCGGGTCCTCGTTGGCGCTCATCACCACCAGCGGCACCTCGCGTGGCAGCTCGCGCACCCGGCGCTCCACTTCGAGACCCTGCTGCGGCGAATCGAGGTCGGGCGGCAGGTGGAGGTCCAGCAGCACCAGGTCCACCGGCTCGCGCTCGAGCAGGGCGATCGCCGTCTCGGCGTCGCCCGCCTCGAGCAGGCGGAAGCGGTCCTTGAGGGCGTGATAGATCAGCCGCCGGGCGGCCGGCTGGTCCTCGACGGCGAGGATGGTGCGGGTGGCGAGAGTCTGCATGGCGCTCCGGTGGTCGAGCATCGTCTGTGCCACCGGGGCACGAGGTCTCGGCTGCGGACGAAGTGCCCGCGGCTCAACCGCGTCCGCGCGCGGTGCGGACGCGGACGCGAAGCTCGCGGCGGGCGCGCCCGGGGGCGAACCCGGGAAGGAATCACGGCTCCCGTGAGGGGTTCACGGGTGCGGGCCGCGGGGACGCGGTCCCCGCCGGGCGGCCGGTGACGGGTGAGCGCGGCGGCAGGTGGAGCGCCGCGCCAGGCCCTCAGCCGACGCCGTGCTTGCGGCAGAGGTAGCGGATCTGGTTCTCGTCCAGGCCCAGCAGGCGACCCGCCGCCGCCTTGTTGCCGCGGGTCGTCGTGAGCGCCCCGATCAGCAGGCGGCGCTCGAACTCCGCGACCCGGCCGCCGAAGGTCGCCGCCTCCGGAGCGCCGGCGGACGGGTCCGCTGCGGCCGGCGGGACCGCAACGGCCGGCTCGGCGCCCGGGAACGGGACGAGCGGCAGCGCCAGGTCCCCCGCGTCGAGCACGTCCCGGTCCGCGAGCGCCAGAGAGCTCTCGAGCGCGTGCCGGAGCTGGCGCACGTTTCCCGGCCACGGGTAACCCTCGAGCAGCGAGACCGCCTCGGGCGTGAGCCGCGCGCCCGGTCGCCCGAACTCCTTCCCGAGCGTGGCGATGAAGTACTCGGCGAGCGGCCCGACGTCCTCGCGCCGCTCGCGCAGCGGCGGCAGCGTGACCGTGGTCACCTGGATGCGGAAGAGCAGGTCGGCGCGGAAGCGCCCCTCGCGCACCAGCTCCGCGAGGTCGCGGTTCGACGCCACGACCAGCCGCACGTCCACGCGCACCGGCTGGTTCGAGCCCACGGGCGTGAACGTGTGGTCGTCGAGGAACAGCAGCAGCTTGGCCTGCGCAGCCGGGCTCAGGTTCCCGATCTCGTCGAGGAAGAGCGTGCCGCCGTCGGCCATCTCGATGCGCCCGGTGCGCGCGGCCTCCGCCCCGGTGTACGCGCCGCGCGCGTGGCCGAACAGCTCGCTCTCGACGAGCGACTCGGGGATGGTGGCGCCGTCCACGACCACGAACGGCTTCGCGGCGCGCGGACCCTCGATGTGGAGCGCGCGCGCCACCGCGCTCTTGCCGGTCCCGCTCTCACCCAGCAGCAGCACCGTGGTGGGCGCCCGCGCGAGCTTCTCCAGGCGCGCGAACAGCTCGCGCGCGGCGCGGCTGCGGCCGATGAGGCCGCCGAAGGTGGCCCGCTCCGCCGCGCGCTCGCGCGCCTCCTCGAGCTCGCGCTCGAGCGCCGCCCGCTCGAGCGCCCGCGCGATCACGGTCCGGAGCACCTCGGCCTCGATGGGCTTGAGCAGAAAATCCGCCACGCCGCGGCGCACCATGTCGAGCGCGACGCCGCGATCCTGGTCACCGGTGACGATGACCACCGGGCAGCGCGGCCGCAGGCGGCGGATCTCCTGCAGGATGCGCACGCCCTCCGCGGCGCTCTCGGGATGCGGCGGCAGGTGGAGGTCGAGCAGCACCAGGTCCACCGGCTCGCTCTCGAGCTGCGCGAGCACCGCGTCGCCGTCGCCGGCTTCCAGCACGCGATGGTCGCTCTTGAGCGCGTGGTAGAGCAGGCGGCGCTCGGTCGCCAGGTCGTCCACGACGAGCACACAGGTCATGCCGGCTTCTCCGCGCGCGCCCCGACTTCGAGACGCACCTTCGTGCCCACGCCCACGCGACTCTCCACCGCGACCGTGCCTCCCAGGCGGTTCATGCTCTCGCGCACCTGGTACATGCCGAGCCCGATCCCGCGCGCCTTGGTGGTGACGAAGGGGCGGAACAGCTCCTGCTCGATGAACTCGCGGCTCATGCCGGGGCCGGTGTCCTCGACCTCGACGAAGTGCGTGAGCCCGCCACCCGCGGCCCGCGTGGGCGCGAGCGCCCCGGTGCGCACCGTGAGCGTGCCACGCTCGCCCATCGCCTCGAGACCGTTCGTCACCACGTTCTCCACCGCCTCGCGCAGGAACTCGCGGTCGGTCACGACCTCCCCCGCCCCCGCCAGCTCCAAGCGGACCGCGACGCCCGGCCGGGCCCGCGCCGGCCCGGCGAACGCCTCGCGCACCAGCGCGTCGAGCTCCACGCGCTCCCACTGCGGGGCGCGCTCGACCCCGCCGCGTCGCAACCGCAGGACGAGCGATTCCACCTGCTCGGTCATTCCGCGCATGAGCCCCACGAACTCGGCGCGGAACTCGGCGTCATCGTAGTGCTTCTCCAGGTTGTGGAGGAGCAGATTCATCTGCGAGGCCACGCCCTTGAGGTCGTGCGTGAGCCGGGCGCTCAAGTGCGCGATCGAGCGCGATTCGGCGGTGATCACCAGCTCGCGCGCCATCTGGTTCACGTGCCCGGCGATCACCCCGAACTCGTCGCTGCCGCGCACCCGGATGGCGCGCTGCAGGTCGCCGCGCGCGATCGCCCCGGCGCCGGTCGCGATCTCCTCCACCGCACGCCCGATGCCGCGCGTGACGAGCAGGATGGCGGCCGAGACCAGCAGCACCATGAGCCCGAGGATGAGGAGCGCGAACCCCACGCTGCCGTAGAGCGGCGCGAGGCCCGGCGCCAGCGACATCGAGCCGCCGAGGAGCCAGCCGGTCTGCGGCTGGAGGCCCACGGCGTGGAGGCGGTCGCCGGCACGGGCGAAGCGCCAGCGGTGCGGCGGCGGTCCGGCGGAGGCCGCCCCGCCGGGGGTCCGGCCCGCGGGCGCGGCGGCGCCGGGCGCGAGCAGCCGCCGGGCTGCCTCCGGCCAGTCGGCCTCGCGGCCCGCCAGCCCGATGAGCGACGGGTCGGAGTGGAACAGGAACGTCCGGTCCCCTCCCCGCTCGGGTGCGGCCGACACGAAGCTCGACTCGAGCGCGTGGAACGCCGGCTGACCGAGGAGGTGCTGGAGCAGAGCCACGACGGAGAGCTCCTCGACCAGCACGGACGCCGGACCGCCCGCGGCATCCGCGACCCGGGCCGCGACCGCGACCACGGCTCCGGTCGCTCGCCGCGCCGTCAGCACGCGCGGCTCCTCCCCACCCGCCGCCGGCAGGGCCAGCCGCCGGTAGGCCTCGCCGAGCCGCTGGTCCGCCAGCGCGCCGACCCTGAGGCCGATCCCGCCGGGCGTGACGTAGCCCTCGACCACGTCCCATCCACCCGCTGCGCGGTCGAAGACCAGGAACCGCGAGGTGACGCCGGCCGTCTGCTCGAGCCGCGCCCGCACCTCGGGCCGCGCCGCCAGCCACCCGCCCGGACTCCGGTAGTCGGCGAAGCGGGTCTCGCGGCGCTCGGCCAGCAGCGTGCCCAGGCTGATCCGCTCGACGCGCAGCTCCCGGTCAACGAGGTCGGAGAGCGTCCCCAGACGGTCGCTCAACTCCTGCCGCGCGCGGCTCTCGGCGAAGCGGAACGCCCCGAAGGCGACCAGCGTGGCCACGGCGGCGATCGGGACCACCGCCAGCCCGAAGAACGTCAGCATGAGCCGGCGCCGGAGCGTCATGGCCCGTCCGCCGCGGCCGGCCGCACCCGCACGTACTCGTAGAAGCAGACGTTGAGCGGATTCGTGCAGTTGTGCTCCCAGCCTTCCACGCGCCCCGCGACCAACTGCCGCTCGCGCTCGTGGTGCAGGAACAGCGCCGCAGCATCCTCGACCAGCAGCCGCTCCAGCCTCCGGGCGAGCTCGAGCCGTCGCGCCGCGGCCCGCGCCGCGCGGAACTCGAGGAAGAGCCGGTCGTACTCCGGGCTCCGGTAGGACCCGCGGTTGGTGGGCGACGCGGAGTAGAACAGCTCGAGGAAGGTCTGCGGGTCCGGGTAGTCGGCCATCCAGCCATCGCGGAAGAGGTCGGCCGCGCCCGAATCAATGGCCGCCCAGTAGCTGCGATCGTCGCACTGCCGCATCGAGACCCGGAGCCCCAGGTCCCGCAGCCCTCCCGCGATCCGCTCCCCGATGCCCGCGTCCCACTCGCGCCACACGATCCTCAGCGGCGGCAGCCCGCGCCCCCGCGGGTGCCCGGCGGCGGCGAGCAGGCCCAGGGCCGCCGCCGGGTCGGTGCGCTGGCCGTCGAGGTCCGGATCGTGGCCGGGGAGCCCCGGCGGCAGCAGCCCGCGCGCCGCGACGTGCGTGGTGCCCGCGAGCCGCTCCACGGCGCAGCTCAGCGCGCGGCGCAGCCTGCGCTCCTGCACCGCGGGATGGCGCGAGCGGCGGTCGAAGCGGAGGAACACGGTGTTGAGCCGGCTCACGAAGAACTGCCGCTCGGAGCCCGCGCGGCGTGCTTCCGGGCCCGGCTCTCCCGTCGCGGCCGGAATCGCGCCGGGCACGTAGGAGAACACCATGTCGATCCGGCCCTCGGCGAACAGCCGGATGCGCTCCTCGGTCCAGAACGGGACGAAGCGCAGCGCGTCCAGGTAGGGCAGCCGCGCGCCCGCGGAATCGGAACGCCAGTAGCCACGGTTGCGCACCAGCAGGATGCCCGAGAGCGGCTCCCACGAGACCAGCCGGAACGGGCCGGTCCCGACCGCGTGCGTTCGGAAGTCCGGCCCGTAGGCCTCGACCGCCTCGCGGGGCACCACCCGGCCGCGCGCGGCCGCGAGGAAGTGGAGCAGGCTCGGGTCCGGGCGCTCGAGCCGGATGTCCAGCTCGAGCGGCGTGGTCGCGCGGATGCCCGCGATGTGCCGGCTGCGGCCCTCGAGGAACGCGGCGAGGCCCGCGACCGGCGGCAGGTCGGCGAGTCCCGCCGCGCCGCGCGAGCGCCCGAGCGCGCGCTCGAGCGTGAACACCACGTCCGCGGCGGTGAGCTCGCGGCCGCGGCCGCCGGCGAAGCACGGGTCGTCCACGAAACGCACGCCCGGCTGGAGGTCGAAGCTCCAGCGACGTCCGTCGTCGCTCACCCGCCAGGCGCGCGCGAGGCGCGGGACCACCGTGAGCGCCCGGGGGTCGTAGTCCACCAGCCCCTCGTAGAGCTGGCGGACCACGTTGAAGGTGACGATCTCGCCGCCGTCGAGCGGATCGAGGCTCTGAACGTCCCGCACCAGCGGGACGCGCAGCTCGGCCGGCGCGCGCGGCGGCGCGTGGTGAGGGGCGGCGCACGCGCACAGAGCGGCGAGCACGAGGAGTCCCGCGCATCCGCCCCGCTTCCATGCGCGGACGGGACGGGACGAAAGGCGGACGGTGGGGCGGTGCGCCATCTTCGGCCTCGATGGGGGTCGCGCCGGGTGTGCCGCGCGGATGATAGCGCAGGTGGGAGCGCTCCGCGTCAGCCTGCGGCTTCCGCCTCCAGCTCCACCAGCGCGGCGCCGCCCTGCACCATCTCGCCCACCTTGGCGTTCACGCGCTTCACGCGCCCGGCGCGCGGTGCGCGGATCAGGTGCTCCATCTTCATGGCCTCGAGCGCGACCAGGGCCTGGCCCTTCTTCACCGCGTCGCCCGCGGCGGCGAGCACGCGCGTCACCACCCCCGGCATGGGAGCTTCGAGCCCGCCATCGGCCTGCGAGGCGCGCCGGCGGCTGCCGGCCTCGCGCTCGAGCACGAAGTCCAGGTTGCCGAGCCGCACGAAGCGGCGGTTGCCGGCGCTGGTCACCTCCGCGATCGCCACGCCTTCCGCGGTGACGATGCGCAGGCGGCCGGCCTCGAGCGGCTCGGCGGTCAGCTGGAGCTCGGCGCCGTCCACCACCACGCAGAAGCGACCACCGCCTTCCGACGTGACCTCGACCGCGCGGACGCGCGCGCCGTCCCTGTAGGCGCCCTGCATCAGCCGAGCCCCGGGTGGCGCCAGTGGCCGAGCGTGGCGAACGGGTCGGGCGCGGACGCGGGCGCGCCGTTCCCGGCCGCCGGCGCGGCGCCCTGCGCCAGGCCGAGCATCTCGGCGAGCGCCGCGGCCGCCACCGCCAGCTCGGGCGCGGGCGCGGTGGCGAGCGCGGTGAAGCCGGCGAGGAACTCGCGCCCGATCCACTCGGTGTCGAACGCGCCCTGCCGCACCGCGCCGTCGCGCAGCAGCGCGCGCAGGAACGGCAGGTTGGTCACCACGCCGTGCACGCGCGCCTCGTCGAGCGCGCCGGTCAGCCGCTGCAGCGCGGTCGCGCGGTCGGGGCCGTAGGCGATGATCTTGGCGAGCAGCGGGTCGTAGTGGACCGTCACCCGGTCGCCTTCCTCGACGCCGCGGTCCACGCGCACGAACGCGCCGTGCGGCCAGCGCAGCCGCACGATGTCGCCCGATTGCGGCAGGAACTCGTGCGCCGGGTCCTCGGCGTACACGCGCGCCTCGATGGCGTGCCCGCGCGCGCGCACCTGGTCCTGCGCGAACGGCAGCGCCCCTTCGGAGGCCACCACCACCTGCTGGCGCACCAGGTCCACGCCGGTGACGAGCTCCGTGACCGGGTGCTCGACCTGGAGCCGCGTGTTCATCTCGAGGAAGTAGAACGACCCGTCCCGGTCGAGCAGGAACTCCACGGTGCCCGCGCCGCGGTAGCGCACCGCGCGGGCCAGCGCCACCGCCGCCGCCGTCATGCGCGCGCGCAGCGCCTCGTCCACCGCGGGCGAGGGCGACTCCTCGATCACCTTCTGGTGCCGGCGCTGGAGCGAGCACTCGCGCTCGAACAGGTGGACCGCGCCGCCCCGGCCGTCGCCCAGCACCTGGACCTCGACGTGGCGCGGGCGCTCGAGGCACTTCTCCAGGTAGACCGTGCCGTCGCCGAACGCCGCCGCGGCCACGCGCTGCGCGCTCTCGACCGCCTCGGCGAGCTCGCCCGCGTCATGGACCGCGCGCATGCCCTTGCCGCCGCCGCCCAGCGCGGCCTTCACCATCACCGGGTAGCCGATCTTCCCGGCGGCGCGCGTGAGCGCGGCGAGGCCGGCCGCCTCGGCGCCCGGCACCACCGGCACGCCGGCCTTCGCCGCCAGCGCGCGCGCCGCGCGCTTGTCGCCCATGGCGCGGATCTGATCGGCGGTCGGCCCGATGAAGGTGAGGCCCGCGGCCTCCACCGCCGCGGCGAAGTCGGCGTTCTCGGCGAGGAAGCCGTAGCCCGGATGCACCGCCTCGGCGCCGCTCTTCTTCGCCGCCTCGACGAGCGCCTCGACGTTCAGGTACGAGGCGCGCGGTTCGGCCGGGCCGATGGCGAAGGCCTCGTCGGCGATGCGGGTGTGGAGCGCGCCGCGGTCGGCCTCCGAATAGACCGCCACCGAGCGCAGCCCCAGCTCGTGGAGCGTCGAAGCGATGCGGCAGGCGATCTCGCCGCGGTTGGCGATCAGGACCTTGCGGAACATGGCCCGGGGAAGATAGGACATCGCGAGGGGGGGCGCACGCCGCCCCGGTGCCGTCCCCGGCACGCGCCTCAAGAGCGCAAGGTGATGCGCATGTTCCGGGGGGGAGCGGGCCGACCGCGCCGGTCGCGCCGCTACTGCACGAGCCGCAGCTTGATCTGCCGCGCGACCTCCTGGAACAGCGCCTCGAGCTGATCCGAGGTCGGCGCGTAGTAGACGCGGGACCGATCGGTCGCCAGCTGCTCCAGGAACGACCGGTTCACCTGCCCGAGCCCGATGGCGTAGATCGCGATCCCGCGGTCCTTCAGCTCCTGGGCGTGCTGGAGCGCCAGGCTGCTCGCCAGGTTGCAGACGTGGCTCGCGAGCTCCGTCCGGTAGGGGATGCCGCAGTCTTCGGGGCCGTGGCCGGGGACCGGGCGCGCGTCGAAGATGTTCCACCGGGTCGTGCCCGATGTTCCGCACCTCGAACCCGAGGCGTTGCCGTCGCCGGTGGTACGGGGGTCGATCCCGAGCCACGCCTCGCGGTCCGGCTCCCCGAGGTTCCCGTAGGTGACGGTGGTGTTGCCGATCTCGCCGGGCCCGCAGTTGCCGGTGACGCAGCCGACGGCGTCGTAGGTGGTGCCGCGTTTCTTGAACGTCCCGCGGAACGCGGTCGGCCTGCCGTCGGAGAAGAACACCAGGAACTGCCGGACCCGCCGGTCCGCCGGCACCCCGCTCTGGTCCGTGAAGCCCTGCGGGCCTCCCGCCCGGGCGATCGCGTCCTCCGCGTTGGTGGCGCCCACCGCCGACATGGCATCAACGGCGGCCTTCATGGGCGTGACGAAGTTGCTGCCCAGGGCGCGCTCGACCTGCACCGAGGTGGCGAAGCTGACCAGCCCCGCCCGGTCGTCGTTCTGGGTGTCGGCGAAGAAGTCGAGGAAGCTGCCGGCCGCACGCTTGAGGTCGGAGATCGGCGTGCCGCTCATCGAGCCCGAGCGGTCCAGGACCAGCATGATCTCCACTTGCTTCTTCTGCGCGACGCCAACGCTCGCGATCGGGATCATGTCGAGACCCAGCCACCGGCCGAAGATCGCGATCGCGCTCGCGTGGCCTTCCACCCGGAACCTGCCGTCGCTCAGCAACTGGATGTCGAAGCGCGGGCTTCCCACGCCCGACACGGGCGTGCCGAGATGGCCGGGCGGGAAGTTCTCGGCGGTGAGCTCGGTCGCCAGGGACACAGGATCCACGTGCGGGTTCGAGATGTTCCTCGCGGCGGCCAGCGCGGCCGCGTCCACGGTCTTCGAGAGCTCCGCGCGGACCAGGAACCAGCGGCCGGCTTCGACGCCCAGCGCCACGAAGCTGAGCAGCAGCAGCAGCAGCAGCGCCACCAGGACGAGCACGGCGCCCGCCTCGCTGCCCTTCCGGCTCCTCATGCCCGTCTCCCTGCGTGCCGGGTCGCGCGTTCCGCCGTGACCGCGCGCCGGCGCTCCGCACCGCGCCATCAGAACACCGCCTTGCTCGCGATGATCACGCCGTCCCCGTGGGAACGCAGCAGCCCCGGGACGAGGTACGGGAGCGGCGTGATGGAGCGGTACTTGTAGTAGACCTCCACCGCGGTGACCTCCGAGATGTCCGCGGTGCCGTTGGTGGAGTTGAAGACCAGGTGGTCGTGCACGGCGTGCGTCAGACCCAGGTCGGGACGGCCGGCCGCGATCTTCGGGCTCACGCCCAGCGTCCCGGTGGCGATCTGCGCGGTGATGGCCGGCAACGGCGCGTCGGCGAGGGCACCGGCCTTGATCCGCGTGATGAAGATCCTCCCATCCGGACCGGCGAGCGCGAGCGCCCTGCCCGAGGCCGCCAGCATGCCGGTGAGGCTCGAGTCGATCGCCGTCTGCCGGGAGGCGATGCTCCCGCCCTCGCGGGCGACGTTGGTGATGATCAACCGGGCCTGGATGAGGTGGCCGAAGTCGATGGTGGCGAGCACCAGGATGATCAGGAGCGGAAGCACCAGGGCGAACTCGATCAGCGCGGAGCCCCGTCCAGGCACGCGCCCGCCGCGGAGCGCCCGCCGCGAGGGATCCGTCCGACTCGGGAGGCCCGCCTGCTCGGGGAGGGTGGTGCGGGGCGAGGGGTCCATGGCAGTGCGCTAGTCGAAGGCCTCGTTCCGGTACGTGGCCTGCGCCTGGACCACGATGTGTCCGCCCGGGACCATCGAAGCGAGCAGGGGGGTCAGGAACGGGTAGTCGTACCGCGTCGTCACCCGCATGTAGGCGCCGGGCAGTCCGGCGTTTTGCGTGTTCTGCCAGTCGGCCGGATCGCTGTAGTCGGGTTCGACCGGATAGACGCTGATCTGCAGCCTGCCGGGGTTGATGGCCAGGGCGGCGCAATCGCGGACCGTCTTGACGATGGAGGCCTCGCGGCTGAGCGGATTGCCGTCCTCGTCGTTGAGGACGCGTCCCACCAGCGCGAGCCGAGCGCCCTCGCGCGTGGCGAACTGCAGCGTGTGCTGGGCGAAGAAGTACAGCCCGAAATCGAAGATCGAAAGGACGAGCAGCAGCAGGATCGGCAGCACGAAGGCGAACTCGATGATGCCCGCGCCCCTGCCGTTGCGCGCCGTCCGCAGGACCAGACTCATGCATCCTCCGCCGCCCGGCCGACCTCTACCGGGGCCCGGCCGCCGGCTCCGGAAGAGGAGACGTGCGCGGGCCTGCCGTCGGCGTCCTTTGCACTTTGGTCGGCTCGAAGCCTATCCAGACCGCAGGAGTCGCAAGATGCGCGCCAGCCGAGGACCACGGGGGCAGGCCGCAGGCGCGCCGCCCTGGAGGCCCCGGGCGCACCGGCGGGTCCTGGCTATCCCCTGCGGCTCACGAGGTCGGGACGCAGGTGGACCATCCGACCCGGAAGGTTCCACGGACTGAGTCCGGCCGCCCGGCCCGCTCGGCGGTCGCTGGCCGACCCGTCGGTGCGCGGGCTAGCGCCGCGCCTCGTAGACCGTCACGCCGCCCACCACCGTCCGCAGCACGCGCGCCTTCGGGATGTCTGCGGGCGGGCCGGCGATCACGTCGCGGTCCACGACCACGAAGTCCGCGAGCTTGCCGACCTCGAGCGATCCCAGGTCGTGCTCGCGGAACGCGAGCCACGCGCCCCACAACGAGAAGCTCTTCAGCGCCTCGTCGGGCGTGAGGCGCTCCTCGGGACGCCAGCCGCCCTCGGGCAGCTCGCCCGCGAGGTCGCGGCGCGTGATGGCCGCGTGGAGTCCGAGCATCGGGTTCACGCTCTCGACCGGGAAGTCGCTGCCGTTCGCGAAGCGCACGTCCGCGTCGAGGAACCGCCGCCACGCGTAGGACCAGCCGATGCGCTCCTTACCGAGGCGGCGCTCCGCCCACGGGCCGTCCGAGGTGGCGTGGGTGGCCTGCATCGAGGCGACCACGCCGAGCCGCGCGAAGCGGCGGACGTCCTCGGGCCGCACCACCTGCGCGTGCTCGATGGCCCAGCGCAACTCCGGATGTGGCCGGCCATCGAACGCGCGCTCGTACGCGTCCAGCGTGCGCGTGTTCGCCAGATCACCGATGGCGTGCACCCGCACCTGGAACCCGCGCGCACGCGCACGCTCCGCGATGCGCACCAGGCGGTCGAAGGGATAGGTCTCGAGACCGCGATGCCCGGGCTGGTCGGAGTAGTCGGCGGAGAGCAGCGCGCCGCGCGAGCCGAGCGCGCCGTCGTAGACCACCTTGACCGCGCGCAGGCTGAAGCGGTCGCCGGTCTCGGGCCCGCTGGCGAGCACGTCCTCGAGCAGGCTGTCGGTGGCGCTCGCCATGGCGTGGACGCGGATCGGGAACGTCCCGCGCGAGAGCAGCGCGCGGTAGGCCGCGAGCTGCTCCCGCCCGATGCCCGCGTCGTGCACCATCGTCAGCCCGTGCTTCGCGGCCTCGCGCAGCGCGGCGAGCAGGCGCTCCTCGCGCTCGGGCGGCGTGAGCGGCGGGATCACCGCGTCCACCAGCTCCACGGCGTTGTCCACCAGCACGCCGGTGGGCTCGCCGCGCTCGTCGCGCACGATCTCGCCGCCCGCCGGGTCAGGCGTGTCGCGCGTGATGCGCGCCAGCGCGAGCGCACGCGCGTTCACGAGGATCGCGTGGCCGTCCACCCGCCGGATCGCGACCGGATGATCGGGCACCGCGGCCGAGAGCGCCGCGTGGTGCGGGAAGGACTTCTCCGGCCAGTCGTTCTGATCCCAGCCGCGGCCGCGGATCCAGACGCCCGCGGGCGTGCGCGCCGCGCGCGCCCGCACCGACTCGACCACCGCCTCGTAGCTCGGGGTGCCGGTGACGTCCACCTCGGAGAGCAGGTTGCCGAGCCCGCCGAGATGCGCGTGCGAGTCCACGAGCCCGGGCAGCACGGTCAGGCCGTGGAGATCGAGCACCTGCGTGCGCGGGCCGACCAGCTTCGCGACCGCGCGCTCGTCGCCGATCGCCACGATGCGCCCGCCGCGCACCGCCATGGCGCTGGCGAGGGCGGGGCGGTCCGCCGCCGTGTGGATGACCGCGCCGCGGACGACCAGGTCCGCGGGCGCGCCGGCGCCCGGGCGGGCGCCGAAGAGGCCGAGGAATAGCATGGGGATCATGATCGCGACCCTGCGTGCCATGCGCGCAGCGGACCTCCCGAAGATGAAGGCGCGAATCAATCCCCCTGCACCCACTTCGCCTTCCGCTTCTCGAAGAACGCCGCCAGCCCCTCGCGCGCCTCCTCGCCCGAGCGCACCTCGGCGAGCACGCGCGGGAGCACGGATCGGTACTCCTCCCAGGTGGTGTCGGACCACAGCTCGAGCAGGGTCTTGATGCGCGCCTGCGCGTGCGGCCCGCCCGCGAGCAGAGCCTCGACGCGCTCCTCCACCTTCGCGTCCAGCTCCGCGGCCGGCACCACGTGCTGGATCAGGCCCACGCGCAGCGCCGTGGCGGCGTCGATGCGCTCACCGGTGAGCATCAGCTCGCGCGCGCGTGCGTCGCCGAGGCGGCGGATCACGTAGGGACTGATGAGCGCGGGCAGGATGCCGAGCCGCACCTCGGTGAGCCCGAAGCGGCTGTCGTCCGAAGCTACTGGGATGTCGCACGCGCACAGGAGGCCGACGCCGCCGCCCAGCACGTTGCCATGGATGCGGCCGACGATGGGCCTGGGGAAGTCGGCGACCGCCGCGAACATCCCGCCGAGCCGCTCGGCCTCGGCGAGGTTCTCCTCGAACGTGGCGCCCGCCGAGGCCTTCATCATGCCGATGTCGGCGCCCGCGCAGAACGACAGCCCGCGCCCGCCCAGCACCACGACGCGCACGGTCTCGTCGTGCGCCAGCGCGTGGAGCGCGGCCTCGAGCGCCGCGCCCAGCTCGGGCGAGAGCGCGTTGTGCTGCTCGGGACGGTTCAGCCACACGCGGGCGACCGCGCCTTCGCGAACGACCTCGACGACCGCCATGGAGCCTCCTCGCCCGGGTGATTCGTGGTCCGCCCGCTGGGACCGCGATTGCGGCACCCGGGGCGCCGCGCGCGGCCTACATCCGGAACACGCCGAACCTCATCTCCGGGATCGGCGCGTGCAGCGCGGCCGCGAGCGCCAGCGCCAGCACGGTGCGCGTCTCGACCGGATCAATGACGCCGTCGTCCCACAGCCGCGCGGTGGAGTAGTAGGGGCTGCCCTCGACCTCGTACCGGTCGAGGATCGGCTGCTTGAACGCGCGCACCTCGTCCTCGGTCATCGGCTTGCCCGCCGCCGTCTGCTGCACCTGCTTGACCTGCGCCAGCACCGAGGCCGCCTGCTCGCCGCCCATCACGCTGATGCGGCTGTTGGGCCACATGAACAGGAACCTGGGCTGGTAGGCGCGCCCGCACATGCCGTAGTTCCCGGCGCCGAAGCTGCCGCCGATGATGAGCGTGATCTTCGGCACCGGCGCGTTCGCCACCGCGTGCACCATCTTGGCGCCGTCCTTGGCGATCCCGCCGTGCTCGTACTGGCGGCCGACGATGTAGCCGCTCACGTTCTGGAAGAACAGCAGCGGCACGCCGCGCTGCGACGCCAGCTCGATGAAGTGCGTGGCCTTGAGCGCGCTCTCGCTGAACAGCACCCCCTGGTTCGCGAGGATGCCGACCGGGATGCCGTGGAGGTGGGCGAAGCCGGTGACGATGGTGGTGCCGTAGCGCGCCTTGAACTCGTGGAAGCGCGAGCCGTCCACCAGCCGCGCGATGACCTCGTGCACGTCGTAGGGCACGCGGATGTCGCGCGTCAGGATGCCGGGGATCTCCGACGGGTCGTAGCGCGGCGGCTCGGGCGTGCGCAGCTCCACCTCGGCGCGGCGCGCGGGCCCGAGGTGGGCGACGATGTCGCGCAGCATCTCGAGCGCGTGCTCGTCGTCCTCGGCGAAGTGATCGGCCACCCCCGAGATGCGCGTGTGGACGTCGGCGCCACCCAGCTCCTCGGCGCTCACCTCCTCGCCGGTCGCCGCCTTCACCAGCGGCGGGCCGCCCAGGAAGATGGTGCCCTGGTTCTTCACGATCACGGCCTCGTCGCTCATCGCGGGCACGTACGCCCCGCCCGCGGTGCACGAGCCCATCACCGCCGAGATCTGCGGGATGCCGAGCGCCGACATGCGCGCCTGGTTGTAGAAGATGCGCCCGAAGTGGTC